>JALSHX010000083.1 GCA_026982025.1 Aquificaceae bacterium
CCTTCATCTCCCTGAGGGAGACGATGATGAAGTCCCTATCCTTTGCGACCTTTTTAACCTTTACCTTAATGACCTCGTCAACCTCAGCGTAATTAAAGGGATTCCTATCCTTTCCCCACGAAAGCTCCTCCCTTGGAAGGAAGGCTCTGAGAACCCCGTCAATCAGGATGGTTATTCCCTTGGAAGGGTCTATCTTAATTACCCTACCCTCTACCACATCTCCCCTTTTTAGAGTTTTTAAAAGCTCCTGCTTTCTCCTTTCCCTTTCCTCTTCAACATAAGCACGGTGGGAAACCACTATCCGGGGCTTGCCCTTTTGAATGGACAGCTCAATCACCTTAACCCTTACGGGCTTTCCGACGCTGAGCTTCTTCCCCGTTTCGCTTGACGGAAGAAAAGCCTTTACCCCTTCAAGGTCAATGACAAATCCACCCCGCGTTCTCTTTTCAATCTGCCCAACTATATCACGACCCTCTTCATGTATTCTTTTTATCCTCTCTATGTCCTTTTGCTGTGAGACCACCCTGTGGGAAAGGATAGGATTTTCAAGGCGGGGAGATAGCTTCATAATGACCGCCTGAATCTCCTGCCCCTCCTTTATGTCTCCGAGCTCCTCTCTCGGAATAATACCTTCAACCTTGTACCCGATGTCAACATAAACGAATCTTTCGTTAACCTTTACCACCCTGCCCGTTATCAGCTTCCCCTTTTTGAAGGATTCTTCCTGAGGGAGGGATTGGCTGAGGAGCTTCTCAAATTCGTCCATAAGGTCCTCCACGGGATTTACCATTATAGCAAAAAAATTAAGTATCAAAAGCCGTTGGATTATATTATTAACCTTAGGAGTTTGAGATGGAGTTCTTCTTCTTCCTTGATGTCTATGCTGACAGGCAGTTAATAGATTACTACATACTATCCTTCAGGCTGGGAAATCTGAAATCCGTTCACCTTAAGGAATGGTCGGGAAAAAGCTACATCGTGGGAATAAAAGACTGGGATAGGTTCAAAAAAACTACTTACGACATAGTTCTTTACGAACTCGGAGACGAAATTGAGAGGTTTGATGACATTGAAACCGCCTTCAGGGAAGGATACAAGATTGCGTACAAGGAAGCATCAAGAAGGGGTGCGAGGAAAATTCTACCCGCCATAGGATACGGCAATCCTCCCGTTGAAGTGGTGGAGAGATTCTTTCCGGTAGAGCTTGAGTTTGACAGATTCCCCGATGACATAGATGCTTTCCTTGAAGAAATTGTCAGGAACACTCCCAAAGAGGTAACGAAGAGAGGAATTGAGGATGATGAGATCTCTTTCTGATCTTCTTGAAGAACTCACACCCAAAAAGATCGTTGAGTACCTTGACAGGTATGTCATAGGGCAGGAATCTGCAAAAAAAGCGGTCGCCATCGCCCTCAGGAACAGGTGGAGGAGGCAAAAACTTCCCGAGAATCTCAGGGACGAGGTGGCTCCCAAGAACATTCTCATGATCGGTCCCACAGGAGTCGGAAAGACGGAGATAGCAAGAAGGCTCTCAAGCCTGATCAAGGCACCCTTTGTCAAGGTGGAAGCCACAAAGTACACGGAAGTAGGTTATGTAGGAAGGGATGTTGAATCAATGGTCAGGGAGCTGGCGGAAGTTTCTTACCAGATGGTAAAGGCGGAAAAGCTTGAAAAGGTGAGGGAGAGGGCTCGGAGGCTTGCGGAGGAGAGAATCATTGATTACCTTACCCCCCGGCAGTTCACAAGCTTCGGCATAAGAGAGGAGGCAAGTGCCCTCAAGAGGGAGGAGCTCAGGGAAAAGCTCAAAGAGGGCGAGCTTGACGACCGCCTGATTGAGATTGAGGTAAAGGACCGCGTTGTGCCTATGATAGGAATAGCGGGTCCGCCCGGTCTGGAGGAGCTTGAAAACCAGCTCAGGGAAATGTTTTCTAACCTCATGCCCTCAAAGAAGAGAAGAAAACTAAAAGTAAAAGAAGCTAAAAAGATCCTTGAGCAGGAGGAAGCAGAAAAGCTCATTGACATGGAGGAGGTTGCAAGAGAAGCAATATCAAGGGCAGAGAATTTCGGAATCATATTTATTGATGAGATAGACAAAGTTGCGGTCAAGAGTCAAACCCAAGGACCGGCGGTGTCAAGGGAAGGAGTCCAGAGGGACCTTCTTCCGATTCTTGAGGGAACCACGGTTAACACCAAGTACGGACCCCTTCGCACCGACCACATTCTCTTTATCGGAGCGGGTGCCTTCCACATGTCCAAACCCTCCGATCTGATTCCCGAGCTTCAGGGCAGGTTTCCAATAAGAGTTGAGCTGAGGTCTTTGACCAAAGATGACTTTGTAAGGATTCTCAAAGAGCCCGAGAACGCACTGACCAAGCAGTACGTTGAGCTCTTAAAAACGGAAGATGTAGAAATTCAGTTTACCGAAGACGCCATAGAGGAGATTGCAAAGATTTCGGAAGAAATTAACGAAAAAACGGAGAATATTGGAGCGAGGAGGCTCCACACCGTTATGGAAAAGCTCCTTGAAGACATTTCCTTCAACGCACCCGAAATGAGCGGTCAGTACATAATAATTGACAGCAAGTTCGTCAGGTCAAAGCTACAGGATGTGGCAAAGGACGAGGAGCTGAGCAGGTACATTCTCTGACCTCACTTGAGGAACTCTCTCATCCACCAGTTTATGTCCTCTTCAAGGACAGTCTGCCTCATAATGTGCATTCTTTCCCGCTTCTCACCCTTTTTCATCTTCAGAGCCATATAAATAGCTTCCGCTATTTCATCCTCGTCAAAGGGATTGACCAGCAAAGCCCCCTCCCGCAGTTGAATGCTGGCTCCCGCAAACTCGCTCAGTATTAAAACTCCGTCGCCGTCAATCTTGGAGGCAACATACTCCTTTGAAACGAGGTTTAGACCGTCAATTAAAGGGGTGACCAGCGCAAAGTCCGCCATCTGGTAAAGGGATGCGAGCCTTTCGTCAGGATAATTTTTGTAATAGTAGTAAATCGGGACCCATCCGGGCTCTCCGAACCTCCCTTCAATCATCCCCACTATCTCGTCGGTCCTCCTCTTTATGTCAATGTAATCTTCCAGTTTCGTTCTCGTCGGTGCAGCGATTTGAATAAAGGATACCCTTCCCCTGAAGGAGGGATACTTCTCAAAGAACCTTCCTATTCCCCTGAACTTCTCCTCAAGACCCTTGGTGTAATCAAGCCTGTCAACACCCACGCCGATGAACTCCACATTCATCCTCTTCCTCAAATTTCCCGCATACCTGATCACCCTTCTGTCTACGGAGAGCCTCTTCCACTGGTCTGAGTCAAGACCGATGGGAACAGCCCTGACCTCAATCTTCCTTCCGTTCCAAAAGACTATGTTATCGTCAGACATGGCACCCAGAATTTCGCGTACGCAGGAAAGGAAGTTGTCAACGTAGTGCTGGGTGTGAAAACCTATCACATCCGCACCAAGCATGCCCTCAAGGATCTCCCTTTTTGAAGGAAGAAACCTCAACATAAAGTAGGGCGGAAAGGGTATGTGCCAGAAAAAATAAATGGGATCCGAAACCCCCTCCTCCTTTAGAAGGGATGGAACGAGGGCAAGATGGTAGTCGTTTACAAGTATGGTTGAACCGCTTTCCCAGTTCTGGGCTACGAACTTTGCAAACTTCCTGTTAACACGCCTGTATCCCTTCCAGTAATCGTCGCAGAAGTGGGTTCTGGTGAGGAACATGTGACAGAGTGGCCACAGGGTCTCGTTGGAAAAACCGTAATAATACTCGGAAACATCCCTGCTCGTTAATGGAACGAAGTGAATTGAAAACCTGTCGTTAACATTCAGAGTCTGAAGCTGACCGCTTCGCTTCCTTCCCCAGCAAAACCACTTGCCTCCCTTTTCCCTCAGTATGGGTTCAAAGGCGGAGACAAGACCGCCTATCGTTTTTTCAAGCTTGTAGCTTCCCCTCACCCGCTCAGCCCTATAAGGCTCTCTGTTTGATACAATAATTAAGTTCATATATTCTTTAAAATATAGC
>JALSHX010000084.1 GCA_026982025.1 Aquificaceae bacterium
ACGGATGCTTGACCTCGGTTATCCTGGAGGACCCATTATTGACAAACTTGCATCAAAGGGAGAGCCAAAGTACTCCCTTCCCAAGCCTCTTCTGGACTCCGATGATCTCAACTTCTCCTTCAGCGGTTTGAAAACTGCAGTTATGCAGTTAATTAATAGGGAGAAAAATGCATCAAAGGAGGATATATGTGCCTCCTTTCAGCACACCGTGGTTGATGTTCTCTGCAGTAAGGTAAGCCTTGCCATTGAAAAAACGGGAGTTTCCACGCTTTCAATTACGGGAGGTGTATCCGCCAACTCTTTACTCAGAAGTGAGATGAAGCAACTCTGTGAGAAAATGGGGGTTCAATTGATTATTCCCCCCATTGAGCTGACCACCGATAACGCAGTTATGGTTGCATCCGCCGGACTGAGAAGGTTATCTCTGGGAGTCACCGCTCCTCTGGACCTGAACGCTGATCCTTCAATCCCTCTTGAAGAGTTCGGGAGGTTCTGGTCTCCTGTGGGCGCTTAGGGCTTTTTTGAATATCTCTTTGTCTCCTCTGTACTTGAGAAGGTCGGGAACCTCATCCCTGTTGAAAAACCCTGCGTCTTTTACTTCCCAGGAGGGACTAACCTCTCCTTTTTCGTATTCCATCAAAAAGTAGGTAACCTTCTTGAGTATCTTTTCACCCCCCATCTGATACCAGTAAGTAATGTCGCCAATCCTCTTGACCACCCTACCACTGATACCGGTTTCCTCCTCCACCTCCATTACGGCGGTTTGCTGAGGAGTTTCTCCAGGCTCAATGTTGCCTTTAGGAAATGTCCAGACCCCAGAGGGGTTGAGAATTAGGAGCACCTCATTCCCTTTAAAAAGAACACCTCCCGCAGAGAATTCCCTTTTCATTCCCTCACCATCTTTATAAGTTCCTTTGCTCCTTCAAGGGTTGACCTCGTTTTTGCTCCCATCAACCTTGCCACCTCCTGCACCTTCTCATCCTCCGAAAGGACCTTCACCCTGACCCTTGCTACTCCACCCTCAACGGTTTTTTCCGTTTTGAGGTTTCTATCTCCTGCCGCACAGAGGGCTGAGGAGTGGGTTATTACTATAACCTGCATCCTGCGGGCTACTTCTCTCAGGAGCTTTGCCACCTTAAGAGAGGTTTCTCCAGAAATACCTGCATCAACCTCATCAAATATGTAAGTTCCCGATGGCGGATTGAGGAGAGCCAGAGCAAGAAAGAGTCTTGACAGTTCACCGCCGGAGGCGGTTTCTGACAGGGGTTTAGGTTCACCTCCGTGAGAGGAAAAGAGGATCTCAACGAAGTCTTTGCCGTGCCTTTTGATGTCTCTTTCCTCAATTTTCAGCCTGACCGTTGCGGATTCAAGGCCCATCCGAGAAAGAGCATCCGCCATCTTTGTTTCAATTTCAGGAGCCATCCTCTTCCTTTCTCCGCTCAACTTTTCTGCCGATTGCCTGAGACTCTGAAGAGCCCTCTCCTTTTCAAAACCGAGGTCCTCAAGGTTCCTCTCAAGGTTATCAATCTCTTCAAGTTCCTTTTTCAGCATTTGAGTTTCCTCAACCACCTCCCTGTACTCCTTTCCGTATTTCCTTTCAAGCTCCTGAACCTGAAAGAGGATCTCATTGATCCTGTCAACCTCCTGAGGTGAGATGTCAAATTCCGCCTCCGAGAGGGAGGAGTAAACCTCGTATATTTTTTCTTTTATTTTTTCAATATCACCCACCGCTTCGCGGTATGAAGGGTCAAGATAAGAAATTTCCTCCAGGTCTCTTAGTGCTGAGCCAACCAGGGAATATGCTGACTTATCTCCTTCGTAGAGGCTGAAAAGGGCGGAGGAGAGCTTTTCCCTGATTTTTTCAACGTGCCTTGCTTTCTGAGCCTTCTCTTTGAGCTCTTCAAGGTCCGAGGGGGAAACTCCCAGCTCTTCAACCTCCCTGATCCTGAATTCAATGAAGTCTTTTTCTCTCTTAAGCTTCTCCAATTTACTGCTGAGCTCATCGTAATCCTTTTTCAGACTTGTGTACCTATCGTATAGTTCCTCAACTTCTTTTCTCAGGGGAGTGAGGTTGCCCACTCTGTCTATCAGGTCTCTCTGGAATTCATGCTTGAGTATTTTGATGAATTCATTTTGGCCCTGAAGGGAAACCACCTCCTCAAGTACCTCCTGAACTGCCCTCTGGCTTGCACCCCTCCCATCTATGTAATACCGGCTTCTTGAACCGCTTACTTCCCTCCTCAGAATAATCGGTCCCTTTTCACCTTCAACTTCCATTTCAACGGCTGTTCCCTCCTCGTAGTCTCCGGGTTTTCCCATAACGAACTCAATGGAGTATATGGTCATTGACTTTCCTGTTCCCGTTTCCCCGCTGACTACGTTAAGCCCCCGTGAAAACTCTACGGTGAGGTTTTGAATCAGGAGAAACTTCTCAATTCTGAGAAGGCTTATCATGGCTTTCCTTAATTATTTATATAACCTCAAACCGTTTCTTCTGACGATAGAAAAAGCCACCACAATTCCCAATCCAGAAAAAAGAAACAGAAACTCACCGGCACAGCCGGTATTTTGGTGGCATATTCCTTCTCCCAGTTCCGCTGAAAGCCTGCCCCTTAGGGCAACGGTGGTGTCAAGTCCGCTTTCAAGGAAGGTTAAACTTACAAAGCCCGTGAAGTCTCCCGCGGACGGAGGATCAAAGGTGATGGTAATGGAGCATTCTTCAAGGGATCCGAGAGTTATTCCGCTACAGTTATCTTGGTCCAGGTAAAAAGCTCCTCCTAAAATGTCTATCCATAGGGGCGTAACCGGGATGTTCCCCACATTCTTTACCACCAGTTTCAATGAAAAATGACCACAGTAATACTTGGTACCGAAGTCAACGATATCGTGAGAGAGGCAGACCTTGGGATTGTTGTCGGGATTCAGGGAGTAGTACAGGTCAAGGTATCCGCAAGTGTTTACTTTTCCCCTGAAGCTTTTACTCTGCACCGCAGATGTTAAAATCCTCTCCCTTATTTTGGCGTAGCTCATGGAGGGGTTTGCACTTTTTATTAGGGCTACCGCTCCCGATACGAAGGGTGCGGAGATGGAGGTTCCGGAGGCACCAACAAGAGAGCCGGAACAGTCATTGGTGTAGTTTTTCGGTCTTAAGCTTTTAATGTCAACTCCCGGAGCGAGGATCTTTACCTTCCTGAAGCCGTAGTGAGAAAAGGAGGCGAGGTTTCCGTCCCTGTCCGCTGCACCCACGCATATCTGATTAGGAAGGTCGTAGTTGCATGGGAAAAAATCCACCTCGTCGTTGTTGAGGGAGGAATTTCCAGCGGCGGAAATATAAAGGGCGCCAATGTCACCGAGGGAGGAAATCACCTGTTTTTCAACTTCGTTATAAGTGCCCCCTCCGTAGCTGGCGTTTACCGCAACTATTGTTATCCCCTTGGTTCTTGCAAGGGTCTTGAAGTACTCAAGACACTCAATTTCTCCCGCAACGGTGCCGTCGCCGGAGGCGTTGAGAAACTTGCAGGGAATTATCTTTACCCTCCAGTTTATTCCGGGAATCAAGGTGCCGTTGTTTCCCACAGCTCCGATTATTCCCGCAATGTGGGTACCGTGTCCGTTGTCGTCAAGGGCATCGGGGGCGTTGCATCCGGAAGCGGAGGGATTGTAGGTTCCGTCGGGATAGCAGAGGACATTTACCCCGTAGCAGTCGTCTTTGTATCCGTTGCCGTCATCGTCAACTCCGTCGTAATCGCAGTCCGCGGTGTTTTTGTAAAGGTTTAGTTCAAGGTCCGGGTGCTTATAATCAACTCCGGTGTCTGGAAGCCCGATGTAAATGGTATCGGATCCCGTTGCGGTGTTCCACGCGTCAAAGGCTCTTATAAAGGAGAGGTCCCATCTCAGAGAGGTGCAGGTGTCATTGGGAGTAGCGAGGGCTTTGAGTGGGGTGTCGGGAGCAACGATAAGGTTCTCCTCAAAAAGAAGGTAGCTCACAGCCCGGGAGCCTTCGGGGGGTCTGATGAGA
>JALSHX010000085.1 GCA_026982025.1 Aquificaceae bacterium
TTCATTTGATCCCCCTTAAAGCTGTAATGCATTATATAATTTTTTTCCCGGAGGATCCCGATGGACATAGGAGTTGTCCCTAACATCACACTGTTTATTCAGGCGGTTTTATTTCTTGCATTCGTCGTTTTAATAAATCAAATTCTCGTGAAGCCCTATGTGAGGGTGATTAAAGAGAGGGAGGAAATAGTTGACAGGAACCTGAAAACCGCTTCGGACCTGAGGGAGGAAGCCAGCAGGATTCTGAAAGAAGCCGAGGAAATTCTGCAAAGGGCGAGTGCGGAGGCGAGGGAAATAATGGAAAACGCAAAAAGGGAAGCGGCAAAGTTAAGGGCGAAGATCCTTGAAAAGGCCGAGGAGGAAGCTAACGAGGAAATTAAAAAGAAGACGGATGAGATCAGAAAGACTCTTGCGGAGGAAAGGGAGAAGCTGGAGTACTCCATTCAGGAGATAGCAAAAGCCCTTGTTAAGAAAATTTCCGGAGTTGCAGCATGACGAGAATAGTTTTGATTTTGACCCTATCCCTTCCTCTTTCCGCTATGGCGGGAGCCGGTGGAGAAGGCCACAGCGCTACCGAGCTCTTCTGGAAGGGATTTAACGTCTTACTTTTTCTCGGCGTTGTTTACTGGTTTGCAAGAAAACCTGTGGGAGAAGCCTTTAACAGGTTCTGGCAAAGCCTCTCCGAGGAGGTTGAGAGGTCAGAGCAGGAGCTTATGCTTGCAAAAAGCGATCTCAAAAAGGCAAAGGAGGAGCTTGAAAAGGCTAAGGTGAGAGCTGACGAATCCATAGCTCTTACGAGGGAGTCCGCGCAGGCGGAGATAAACAGGGCGAGGCAGCACGCTACGGATATAGCGGAGAGGGTTAAGGAGAAGGCAAGGGAAACCATAGAGATCGAGCTAAAGAGGGCAAAGGAGGAGCTTTCACGCTATGGAATGGAGAGAGCACAGGAAATAGCCCGTCAGATGCTGAGGGAGGCTTTCAGCAACCCCGAGATCCAAAGAAAGTATATAGAGGCTCAGATAAAAGTCTTGGAGGAAAGGAAAAATGACTGACAAGAAGGAGCTTGCCCGGAAAACCGCGCGCCTGATAATCAGAAGAATACCAAAGGACAGGGAAACACTCATAGCTGTGGGAGATCTCCTCGATCTGCTCGCCCGGATTTATAGAAAGGTCAGGGAATTCCGAAACTTTCTCCTCAGCCCTTTTGTTGCCAGCGAAACTAAGCGCAGCCTCCTTGAGTCCTTTGTCAAGAAGTTCGGGGTCCCCGGGGAGATAATGGAAGTATTTGACTACCTCCTTGAGGTCAGTGCGTTTCCCCTTCTACCCGAGATAAAAAGAATTTACGATCACGAGATTGATAAGCTTATGAAGACTTCCAAGGGAACTCTTTTACTGCCCTCGGAAGTGGACGGAGAGCTTGTAGATGAGGTTGTAAATTCAATTCGCAAGCTTACGGGAAGGGACCTTGAGGTTGAAGTAAGTTATGACCCCGACCTTATCGGAGGATTTATCTTTAAAACATCCGGTCTCGTTATAGATACCTCTGTAAAGCGCCAGCTTGAAAACCTTATGATCCGCGGAGGTTAATTTGATGGAAAGAACCCTAATAATTATCAAGCCCGATGCTGTCCAAAAGGGTGCGGTGGGAAAGATCCTGGACAGGTTTATTCAGGAAGGTTTTGAGATAAAGGCACTTAAGATGTTCAGGTTCACCGAAGAGCAGGCAAAACAGTTTTACATAGTTCACAGGGAGAGACCCTTTTATAAGGAGCTGGTGGAGTTTATGACCTCAGGTCCTGTGGTTGCTGCTGTCCTTGAGGGAGAGGATGCAATACAGCGCGTTAGGGAGATCATAGGTCCCACCGACAGCGAGGAAGCAAGGAGGGTTGCCCCTGACACCATAAGGGCGAAGTACGGTACAGACAAGGGTCAGAACGCCATTCACGCCTCCGATTCCAAGGAGTCCGCCAGCTACGAGATTCCCTTTATTTTCTCCGCTCTTGAGCAGATCTGAGGTAAACTTCATAAACTCCGAACATCAAAAGGGCAAGGGGCAGAATGCCGTCAACATAAGGGCGGAATAGCATTCCGAGGTTGTAAAACACGAGGTAAGCACCGAAGGGGATGGCAAGGACATTTTCCCTCCTTGAGAGATCTATTCTAAGAAGCAGTTTTATGGACCTGTAGTAAATTACGAGGATTGCCAGAAGCCCCAGAAGTCCCCTCTGAATGTACTCCTGAACGAAAACAATGGATTCGTAATAGGGGAGACCGTTGGGAGGAGGGGGGTTTAGCTTCCTTCCCCCGTAAATTCCGTGACCGAAGAGGATGGGAACAAGGTTCATGTTTTCAATGTCTTTCCTTATTACAACAATTGCAGCCTTTAAATTCGCCCACCTCCAGAGGGAAAACCGGTTAAGGGCGTTGTCATCAAGGGGAATCTCTCCCTTAATAACCCTGTATGCGGTCACGAGCCGGGGGTCTTTTTTAACATGTATAAAGTAAAGTACCCCGCCGGATGTTGTAATTAATATGGCAAGTAGTGTGATCAGTCCGTGTTTTAGGAATGATCTGTTGTGCCAGATATAAAGTCCTATGATCAGAGTAAAGGTAATCAGAATTCCTATGGTCTCCGACCTTCGGGCAGGGTGGAGAAAGATTATGAAAAATATAAGAGTGCTGATGAAATAGAAACCCTTTCGGGTATACAACCCGAGGGCAAGAGAGGTTATGCTAAAGAGGGCATAAATCTCCGCAACCTTAAAGAAGCCTCCCCATAAGAGCTTCATCTGATTATGGTGCAGAACATTGTAAATATAGACGGGTATCAAAAGATATCCTGCAATTACGAAAACTGCATTAGTTCTCAAAAATATTTCCCTGAAGTCAATGCTTTTTGGTTTAATGTGAGGAAACAGATAAGCGTATCTCAGAATGCACTCGCTCAGAACAGGGAGAATAATTTCGCGCATGTAAAGATATGTTGAGGTCAGAGTTGAGAGGTTTAGGAGATTTATAGGGTTAAAAAGGAGCATCCCCTTCGGAATTCTTTTATTTTTGAAAACAAGGTACAAACTGACCAGTATGGTCAGCGTTATAAGGGCATGATGAAGGGTTATTGATAAGGGCATGGAAATAACTGTGAAAAAGATAAGACCCGCCATTGTTAAACTGTCTAATATAATACACTTTGAAGTGAGATTTTTCAGGAACGAGAGGCTCTTTACTCCCGGACCAGTGGAAATTCCCGAGGGGATCAGGACCGTTCTATCAGCTCAGATTATTCATCACAGAACGCCAGAGTTCAGAGATGCTTTCCTTGAGGTCAGGGACCTCTTCAAATCAATGCTTGAGGATGATTCCGATAACTTCGTTTTCTTTGCCTCCTCCGGAACGGGAGCCATGGAGGCGGCTGTCCTGAACTTCTTTAAAAGAGGAGAAAAGGTTATTTCGGTCGTAGGGGGTAAGTTCGGGGAAAGGTGGTCCGAGATTGCGAGGCTACACGGACTTGAAGTCATTGACCTTGAGGTTGAGTGGGGCAAAAGCGTTGATCCCCAAATGGTCGGTGAGCTTCTGAAAAAAAATCCCGACTGCAGGGGTGTTTTGATTCAGGCTTCTGAAAGCTCAACGGGAGCCTTCTACGACATAAAGAGCGTGGGAAGAATTGTTAAAGATTCCGATGCTCTTCTGGTTGTGGACGCAATAACAGCTCTGGGTGTGTATCGTATAGTGCCAAGTCTCTGGAATATTGACATTCTCGTGGGAGGCTCTCAGAAGGCTTTTATGCTTCCTCCGGGTCTATCAATGCTTTGGTTTTCCGAAAGGGCGAGAGAACGGCTCTTCAGGGGGTCTTACTACTTCAATGTATCGGAAGAGGTCAAAAAGCAAAGTGAGGGACAGACCTCCTTCACTCCCGCTATTTCTCTGATCCTCGGATTGAGGGAGTCCCTGAGAATGCTCATCAAAGAGGGGATGGAAGGGGTGGAAAGAAGGTAC
>JALSHX010000086.1 GCA_026982025.1 Aquificaceae bacterium
GGAAGTTTACGGCGTTGAAAAAGTAAAGGAGCCCTATCCATGTGATGCCCGCAACAACGTGGAGCCACCTGAATATTATTGATACTGCTGCTTCCATGGCTCTCCCTCCTTGCAAAAGTGCTAAGTATAAGGAGAACCTATATTAGAGGGTTTTTGCGATGATTTTTATCATACCGTTGGATTTCAGCCGTAGAATAGATGGAGGTTCAGACCCTCCTCTTTTAGGAGTGCCTCAACCTTAAGAAAAAAATTTACCGCTTCCTCCTTTGAGGGAAAAAAACCTATTCTGAAGTGTTCCCGCGTAATATCAAAGGGTCTTGACCTTCCTTCTCCTGAGGAAAACCTCCTTGAATCGTGAGGAAAAATGTCAACATAGAGGTTCACGGGGCTGACAAGGGCTATAAACCCTGAGCCTTTAACTTCCTCCTGAACCTTTCCTTTGATTATTTTGTAAAGCTCGCCGTCTTTAAGATTCAGAGAACCGCAGATGTCCCTGACGGGCATTCCGAACCAGTTTAGTTCGTGATCACCCTCAATTATGTAAAGATTCTTATCTCCGAGAGCCCGGCATATCTTCTCAAGAACGCGAGACCACCTTTGCATTGCAGAGATATTATAACCCGCATGACCTCTCAATTTCCCTAAGTTTTTTGAGATTCACCGCGTCCATGTCCCCCTCCTTGGGCGTCTCAATTATGTAGGGAAGGTTTCCAAGGTGTTTATCGCAAATCATGTATTTAAACCCTTCAATTCCCACATACCCCTCGCCTATGTGTTCGTGGCGGTCCCTCCTCCCACCCTTTGGCACCTTTGAGTCGTTGGCATGTACGATCTTGACACTGTTAATTCCCACAAAATTTTCCAGCTCCTCCTTCATATCCAAAAACCCCGTTTCCTCATTAATTGCATAACCGCAGGCAAGCAAATGACAGGTGTCAAGGCATACCCCGATCCTTTCTCCGTCAAAAGGAGCTATGATTTTTCCCATCTCCCTCAGGTTCTTGCCAATGTCTCCCTTCTCACCGGCCGTGGTCTCAAGCAGTATCCATACTCCCTTTGGTTGAACGAGGTTTATAACCTTTTCCAGCGACCTTACTATGTTCTCAATTGCTTTATCTTCGTCAATTCCCCTGGCAGTTCCGGGGTGCAGATTGTAATAACTAATCCCCGCCTCCTCGCAGAACAAGATTTCTTCCTTCAAGACCTCAATAGATTTTCTTCTCAATTCCGGGTCTGCGGATGCGGGATTAATTAAATACGGGGCGTGAACCACCACGGGACCGCCGAAATCTTTAATTAAATAAGAGAACCTCTCCATTTCATCATCCGAAGGTTTGCGCCACCGCCATGCTCTCGGACTTCTCAGAAAGAACTGAAAGGTCTGAGCACCTATTGCTCTTGCTCTTTCAAAGGTTTTGATGATCCCGCCGGAAGAGGATACATGGGCACCGAATATAGCCATCAAACGCCTATTTTTTGTAGCTCAATCTGCTTCTTTATCTCCTTAAGCAGGGTCTCAAGAGCATCCTCGTAGGACTTCGCTTTAATCTTACATCCCGAAGCGTACTTGTGCCCGCCTCCGCCGAGCCTTTCGGCTATCTTGGAAACATCCGCCTCAACCTTGCTCCTCAAAGAAACCTTCCATACACCCTCATCGGGCTTTTCAATCAGGGCAAAGGCTACCTCAACCCCCTCAAGTGACCGTGGATAATTAACGAGCCCCTCGCTGTCGGCGTAATCGGTTCCCGTCTCCTTAAAAAATCTGTCGTAAATGGTAATTCCGGCCACCAGTCCGTCTTCGTAGAGTGTTAGCGTATCAAGGACCTTTGAGATCAGTTTCATCTTGTTAACCGATTCTCTCTCTGAAAACATTCTGTATACATAATGTGGGCTTGCTCCGTATTTAACGAGTTCCTTTGCAACTTCAAAAGTGTATTCCGTGGTATTTGAGTAGCGGAAAAACCCCGTATCAGTTGCAAGACCCGCGTATATGCAGGTTGCGATTTCCTCATCTATGGAGGAGGCGTCCCAGCACTTTATTAGTTCATATACGAGGGAAGCAGTGGCAGGTGCTCTCGGATCAATATAATCATACATACCGTAAAATTCACCGCCAACATGATGGTCTATTCTTATCCTCTTTCCCACTTTTACATCTGCGCCCGCCCTGTAAAAACCCGCAGAATCAACTATAATTCCAAGGTCGTAGAACTTCCCATCAGGAAGAGAAACCACCTCCGAGCAGTGAGGGATAAAGTCAAGGAAGTGAGGCACCCGGTCCTTGCAACCGATGGTAACATTTTTCCCCTTCTTCCTGAGAAACAGGTAAAGGGCCATTGCGCTTCCCAGAGCGTCACCGTCGGGATTTTCGTGGGTGAGGATCAAGAGCGAACCTTCAGTTTCCTTCAATAATTCAATAAGAGGAACCGACTCACTTACCATCCTTCATCCTCCAAAGTAATTAATTTCTTGTAGATTCAATGACATTGCAACACCTATGGCACAGATCCCCGGAGAACTTATCCTCCGGAAAGTAGATCCAGCATCTCGGACATTTTTTACCTTCCGCGCGGGAAACCCCCACGATTATACCATTTACTGCTTCGCCCTCCATTTCCACCGAGCCTCCATGTGAAAATTCAACCTGACTTACGGTCAGAAAATAGTTTAAGTAATCTTTATATTTTCCTGTTCTCTCAATGACTTCGTCACCCGTGATATAAACCTTTGCTTCGTAAGGGTGCCTTATTAATCCCTCCCTCCGAGCCAGCTCAAGAGCTTTTAATACATCATCCCTCAACGAGAGTAAATATTCATAATCACTCTCCAGATTATCGTCCACCAAATCAGGGGAAAACACGGGCATTTTATAGAGAAACACTGACTCGGGAAGTCTTGGGTTTATTTTCCTTAGGTGCTCCCAAGCCTCCTCGGCAGTAAAACTGAGAAAAGGTGCAAGTAGCGGAATAAGTCCCTCCAGAAGTGTGTAAAGGGCAGTCTGAGCTGACCTTCTTTGAGGGTCAGCAGGTGAGAGAACATAAAGTCTGTCCTTAATAACATCAAGGTAAATTGAAGACAAGTCCCTTGTGCAGAAATTCCTGACAATCTGGTAAACCCTGTGGAATGTATATCTTTTGTAATACAAGTGGGATTTTTCAACAAGCCTCTGAAATCTGCTTAAGATCCACCTATCAAAGTGGTGCATATCACTGCAGTCAACGGCACTTTCTGGAGAAAAATCGTAAAGGTTTCCCAGCATGAACCTAATCGTGTTCCTTATTTTTCTGTAATCCTCCGCTATGTTCTTCAAAATTCCCTTTCCGAGCTTAACATCCTCAGAGTAGTCTTCGGAAACAACCCAGAGTCTCAAAATATCAGCTCCGAACTCCTGAATAACATCCTGAGGAGAGACAACATTTCCGAGGGATTTGGACATCTTCCTTCCTTTCTCGTCAACGGTAAATCCGTGGGTGAGAACGGACTTGTAGGGAGCCCTCGTGTAGGATCCCACAGATTCAAGGAGTGAGGCCTGAAACCAGCCCCTGTGCTGGTCGGAACCTTCCAAATAAAGGTCCGCCTCCTCTATTCCCCTCCTTCTAAGCACCTGCGCGTGAGAACATCCAGAGTCAAACCATACATCAAGAATGTCCTCCTCCTTTTTAAACTCTTGACCACCACAGACCTTGCACCTGTACCCTTTCGGAAGAAGGTCCCCTGGTGTCAATTCAAACCATACATCCGAACCCTTATCACTCCTTCTGAACTCTTCCGCTATTCTTTCCAAAACTTCCTTATCAGAAACAACCGCAGAACAGTTGGAGCAGTAAAAAACTGCTATTGGAACTCCCCACAGACGCTGGCGGGAGATGCACCAGTCAGGTCTTGCTTCAACCATGCTCCTTATCCTGATCTTTCCCGACTCGGGAATCCACTTGAC
>JALSHX010000087.1 GCA_026982025.1 Aquificaceae bacterium
AACCGTGTCCGTATCTCTGAAGATGGAACTGAGCCTCCTCGCTACCTGCACGAGTATTCTGTCCCCTACATCGTGCCCGAGCGTGTCGTTTATGGTTTTAAAGTAGTCAAGGTCAACAAACAGAACCGCAACCTTCTTTCCCTCCCTCTTGGAGAAGGCAATGGCGTTCTCAATCCTGTCCCTGAGGAGAACCCTGTTGGGTAGCTGGGTCAGGGGGTCGTAGTATGCCATCCTTTTTAGTTCCTCCGTGTAGGAGATCGTCTTGTGAGCGAGCTCCTCAAAGGAATTGGTCAGGAGGGCAATGTCAAGGATGTTGGTCTCCGGGAAATTTATCTTAGGCTTTTTCTCAATGTTTCTGGCTATTGAGGTAACTGTACCCGCAAGTTTGGCAATGGGTGTGTACACCATGCTTCCGATTGCCTTTGCAAATATGAAGGAAAACATGGCAAGTGCGTAAATTGAAAGGAAGTGATTTATTAGGCTTGCAAACATTGCCTCTTTGTACGGTTTGATGGAAATTTCCGTTACTATGGTCCAGGGAATGTCATCCCTGAGTTTTTCTTCTCTGTAAAAGTTAGCGTTCTCAAATTCCGAAAGCTTGTGCATCTCCTTTCTCTTTATTGAGAGAACGAGACCGTTGTCCATCTGACGGAGCTCTCCTGATTCAAAGAGCTTCATGGGCTGGAGATCTCCTCTGCTTGAGGTTATTACCCTTCTGTTGAAATCAAGAAGTGTTATAAAGACTCCCTTTTTCAGGGAAAACTCTTCAATGATTTTCCTCGCATGTTCAAGGTTCAGACCGCAGTATGCGTACCCTATAAACTCTCCCCCCTTAATTGCAGGCACGCTTATTCCGACCACGGGACGGAGGGCAAACTTGGCAATAAAGACTTTTGTAAACACATGGCGGTAAGTCTTTTTCATTTTTTTGTAATAGGGTCTGTAATTAAAGTTGGTCCCTATCATATACTTTCCTTCGGGGTTAACTTCCGGATAGAAGGTTATTGCGGTGGCTTCACTGTCTGCTATGTAGCATGCGTGAAATTCGGTAAAGGATCTTCTGATTGCCTCTGTATCCCTCTGAAGCCTTTCGGCATTCTCGTGACCCCATATCACCAATCTGTTTGCCAGTTCCTTAACTGCGTTGAAGTGTATATCAAGCCAATAAACTATCTGGTTCTTAACGGTTTCTGTGATTTTATCCATGTCCTGACGGACGGAGGCGAGCATCCTCCTCTGTTCCTGCTTGGAATCATAGATCGCTTTTGCAAAGAGGGGGACGGTAGCCACGATTACAAGTGAAACGAATACAACCTGTTTGAAGGGAACCCTCTCCTCTTTTTGAATTATCCCTCTGAATATGAGAACAATAAGACTTGCAATTGTCACATTTATAAGGCCGTTTACCGCAGATTTGAGGGTCAGGGTTATTGAGGTCATCTGCTCAATTCCCTCAATCTGGTTCAGGGAAAGGTAAAGAATCGGAAGTCCAAGAACCAGCCAGAATAACCAGTCGGAAATGATCATGTTAAATTCGCGTTTCATTAGGGAGTAAACTACAAGCAGTTCAAGAATTAATACGATCGTGAACCACGGGATCCCCCACATCATAAGTAGCTGAAGGGAAAGGGCAACGGATATAAAAAATGCAGGACCGAACCCAAGAAGGTTCAGGGCGATGTAGATGGAAATACCTCCAAAGACAAACTCAACACTGTCAAAGAATAAGGGAATTGCCAGATAGTTTCCCGCAAATCCGAGGGCAAGCAAGCCAATAAGGGCTGCGAATCTCCCCCTTTTTTTCATTAACCCCTATCCTCTATTACGGCTCCTCCCAAAAGCCTTTCACCGCTGTAAAAGGCAGCTATCTGACCCGGTGCTACCCCGCGCACTTCTTCCTTCAGCTTAATTTTATAGCCTCTCCCTTCTCTAACAATGTCCTTTACCTCAACCGCACGGGTTCTGTAGCGAATCTGAACCTCAACACTGTCCCACAGCCCGAGGTCAACGTGCTGGTTGATTTCTCCAATGATGAAGGAATCACGGTAAAGCTCTTTCTCCTCTCCAACTATGATCCTTCTTCCCGGGGCATCTATATCAATCACATATAGGGGCTTTCCGGCACTGATACCCAGTCCCCGCCTCTGCCCTATCGTGAAGTTGTATGTTCCCCTGTGTTTTCCGAGAACCCTGCCTTCAAGGTCAACTATATCCCCCTCACGTGGACCGATCTCGCTCTCAACGAACTTTCCCGGATCCATTCCCATTAAAAAGCACACTTCTTGGGAGTCCCTCTTTTTGGCTACCCTTATACCCTTTTCCTCCGCAATCTTCCGCACCTCTTCCTTTCTCATTGTTCCCAGAGGAAATTCAAGCAGATTCAGGTCTTCCCTCCTTACGAGGGCGAGAAAGTACGACTGATCCCTCTTCCTGTCCAGAGCTCTTTTTATAACTCTTCCAAAAAAGGGATCATCTTCAATTATTGCGTAGTGTCCCGTTACGAGCCTGTCAATTCCCGCAACATCCCTAAGGTACCTTGCAAAGAAGCCCGTTTTAACCTCCCTGTTGCATACAGCACAAGGATTGGGTGTCCTCCCGCGGGCGTACTCCTCAACAAAGTAATTGATCACCCTTTCCCTGAAGAGTTTTTCCCAGTCAAAGGTCAGGTGGGGAATTCCAAGGTGACGGGAAACCTCTGTCGCATCCCTAACATCCTGAGGTGAACAGCAAACATTGTGGGTGCCCTCTATGGAACACTCCTCCGTGTGGAATCTGAGCGTTACGCCTATGACCTCGTGGCCCGACTCTTTCATAAGGAGGGCTGATACACTGCTGTCAACCCCCCCGCTCATTCCAACGGCAATTCTCATAACTTATTGAATTTAGGATTTTTTCCGTGAATTGGTTGTGAAAAAATCACACATGAACCTGAAGACCTCGGGGTCAAGCTCCCACTTTTCAAGCAGGTCTTCCCTTCCTTTGAGCAATTCCAGAGAGATCGGAATGACCGCCTCCGGCGGTTGTTCTGGCTTTAAAAAACCCAGACTTCGCAAACCCATGATTGTATGTCTCACATCCTCAGCTATTCCCTCCATCATAATGTCAAAGTTATTTTTTCTGTATAGTTCAAACCTTTCCTTTTCAGTGAGTTTCACAAGCCCCGCCCCGAACCTGCAAATCTTTTCCCAGACTTTCAAAGTTTTCTCCCACTCCTCCCGGGGAAGCCCCTGAAGCTCAAGGTTGATGTAGTTTAGAAGATACCTTGCCACATACTCCCTTGCACTTTCTATATCCTCAAACCCCGTTATCTTCTGCTCCTTCTTAAGGAGATGGGTTAAGTCCTTTTTCAAAGGAGCCTCCTGACCTTCTTCGCCCAAGCCCTTGCTTCCGACCTGATCTTCTCCTCGTCAAGGGTTTTTACCTCACCCTTTTCCATAATAACCTCACCCCTGCAAATGACTGTGTCAATGTCGGAGGATCGTGCGGAGTAAACTATCTGAGATACGGGATCGTAAAGGGGAAGCAGGTGGGGAGAGTCAGCCTTTATAAGCACGAGGTCAGCCTCGTATCCTTCCTCAATTGAACCCGCCTTAATTCCAACCGCGGAGAATCCGTTTCTCGTTGCAATTTCAAGAGCCTTTCGGGAAGTCATTGCGGAGGGATCGTTGTTAAAACCTTTGTGGACCTTTGCCATTGTTGACATTTCCTCGAGCATGTCAAGGTTATCGTTGGAAGCGGGTCCGTCCGTTCCGAGGCAAAGGTGAACTCCTTTTTCAAGGTATTGGGGGACGGGGGCGATTCCTGAGCCGAGCTTGAGGTTGCTCTCGGGGCAGTGAGCCACCTTTACGCCCCTTTCCCTGACAATCTCCATTTCTTCTTCACCGACCCAAACCATGTGCGCGCAGATCACCCTT
>JALSHX010000088.1 GCA_026982025.1 Aquificaceae bacterium
CGGGCTCGGCGAAGAAGCCTGTTTTAATGGCATAAGTGTATTTCTCTTTCATGATTGGATGGAGTTCGGGCGGATGTATTCGGATGAGTTCCTGACCTATAACTTCGCCTTCGGGAAGTGCGACCAATTCAAGGGCTGACCTGTTAGCATCAACGATCCTCATTGTTCTGATGTCTGCAACAAATATGGCATCCCTGACGCTGTTAAAAAGGGTTTTGTACTTAACATCACCGCCTTTTATGATCCTTGCAAAGTAGTAAGCATCAAGGGAGAGGGTCATGTCAAATACAACTGCCTTGAGAAGCGATAGAAGGTAATCAGCTTTATCTCCACCCGCCCTCGCTAACAGGGGAATGACGCTTTCAATCCACTTTGCAAAGGCTCCCGTGTAAATCTTGGGATCAATCCCTTCCTTTTCGTGAACCATCCCGACCCTGAGCCTTGATAATGCGTAATCCATGTCATATTTGCCTTTAAGTAGCTCTTTGAAGTGTTTTGCTTGTTTTTCTTTGAGTCTGTTGATTCGTTCTTTTTCCCTTTCAAGTATTTTTCTGGTTTCTTCAAACCTGAGGAGGTGTTCATAAAAACCCGTGAAAATACGTGTAATGTCTTCTTTCTCA
The DNA here is from genome assembly GCA_026982025.1 of Aquificaceae bacterium. Taxonomy (GTDB): domain Bacteria; phylum Aquificota; class Aquificia; order Aquificales; family Aquificaceae; genus Hydrogenivirga. Next base: position 621 of record JALSHX010000088.1, read on the forward strand.
ATTGCTGAGAGTATTTTCCCGAGACGCTCTTTGTCCTCTTCGGTAAATCCTACATACTCAAGCCTTTTCTTTACCTCCTCCTCATCAAGCCCCAGAATCCCGGCAATTTTTTCAATCAATACACCGTTAAATTACAGATTTTTACAGAATGGTCAAGATGACGAAGGACATAAATATTTTTATGTATTCTGGAAATATTCATTACAGGAGGTATTTTGAAGAAAAAAACTTATGTCTTTGACGGTGAAACCGTCCGGATCCTTGAAGAAATCAAAGTTGAGCTTGGCAAGAAGGAAACGCAGATCCTCAAGGAAGCCATCAGGCTTTACCGCCAGCATCAGGTGGAGATGAGAAAAGAGGTTACAAGGCTTGAGAAGGCGGTGGAGAGAATTGAGAGCCTCGCCGACAGAATCTCCGACCTTAGCTATAAGCTCGGAAGGTGTGAGGAAAGGCTCAGGCAAATTCAGGAAGAGATTGAGCGCCTGAAAAGTGGATAATATTATCCATGCCTGAGGCGGAGAAGGTAATCATTATCGGAGGAGCAAGTGCGGGTTTGACCGCAGGCATATACACATCCCGTGCAAAGCTTGAGCCCCTTCTCTTTACCGGTGAGATGTACGGCGGACAGCTCATGATGACCTCGGAGGTTGAAAACTTCCCGGGCTTTCCCGAGGGCATACAGGGTCCCGAGCTCATGGAAAGAATGCTGAGACAGGCGGAGAGGTTCGGCACGAGGATCCTCTACGAGAAGGTTGAAAAGGTTGACTTCTCGTCAAAACCCTTCAGGGTTTTCGCCACGAGCGGTGAGTACCTTGCCCACTCTGTGATTATTGCAACAGGTGCGAGACCGCGAATGCTGGGTCTTGAATCGGAAAAAGCCCTTCTGGGCCACGGCGTTAGTTACTGTGCTGTTTGCGACGGAGCCTTTTACAGGGACATGGAGGTGTGCGTGGTGGGAGGCGGAGATTCCGCAATGGAGGAGGCTCTGCATCTGACTCACCACGCAAGCAGGGTCAAAGTTATTCACAGAAGGGATCAGCTCAGGGCTTCAAAGATCATGCAGGAGAGAGCCTTTGAAAATCCTAAGATTGAGTTTATCTGGGACAGCGTGGTGGAGGAGGTTCTTGATGTTTCTCAAAAGAAGGTAACGGGCGTTTTGGTCAGGAATGTGAAGACGGGTGAAAAAACCGAGATAAAATGCGACGGTCTTTTCATTGCCATAGGACATGAGCCGAACACGGAAATCTTCAAGGGTCAGATTGAGCTTGACGAGATGGGATACATAAAGGTCCGCGACCATGTGAAAACATCAGTGGAGGGTGTCTTTGCGGCTGGGGATGTACACGATCACAAGTACCGTCAGGCAATAACGGCGTCAGCTTTCGGATGCATGGCAGCTCTGGAGGCGGAGAGGTACTTATCCGAAAAGGGCATCACCTGACTCATTCAACGAGCTCACCGTCCCTCAGGTTTATAATCCTCGTGAAGAACTTTTTGAGGTCAGGATTGTGGGTTGCCACGAGAAATGTTATCCCTTGCTCCTCGTTGAGCTTTTTAAATAGCTCAAAAATCCTTTCTCCCTCCTCGTGATCCACATTGCCCGTCGGTTCGTCCGCGAGTATGAGAGCAGGTTCACCCATTAGCGCCCTTCCGATTGCAACCCTCTGCTGTTCACCTCCCGAGAGCTGACCCGGCCTGTGATTGAGCCTGTGGCTGAGCCTGAGGAACTCAAGAAGCCGGGTTGCCTTCTTTTCGGGGTCGTTCATTCCCAGAAGCCTGCCGATTATTGTGAGATTTTCAATTACCGTGAAGTCTTCAAGAAGGTAGTAAAACTGAAATATGTATGCGATTCTTGACCTTCTAAAGAGGGCAAGCTCGTCCTCACTCATTGATCCGATGTCATTCTTAAAGACCATTACTCTTCCCTTTGTGGGTTTGTCAAGTCCGCCGAGGATGTGAAGGAGGGTGCTCTTTCCCGAGCCGGAAGGACCCATCACCCCTATGAACTCTCCCCGTTCCACCGTTAGATTTACACCCCTCAGGGCTCTTGTTCCGCCCGGGTAAATCTTCCAGAGGTCCCTTACCTCTATTACCCTACTCATTCCTCAGTATCCTCACCACATTCTCCTTTGATGCTCTCGTAGAGGGTATGAGTGATGAAAGAAAAGATAAAACGATTGTTCCTACCAGAGTCGCTATTAAGTCCCTAACCTCAATGTGAACGGGTATATAGTTCATCATGTAAACTTCTTCGGGTACTCTTATGAGCCTGTACTCGTTGATGAAGTAGGAGGCTACGAAGGAACCGATGATCCCCAAAAACGCTCCTATAATCCCTATGCTCAAACCAACCGAAACGAAAATTCTCTGGATGTCCCCCGTTCTCATTCCGAAGGTTTTGAGAATTGCTATGTCCCTCATCTTCTCCTTTGACTTAACGAACAGAAGGCTCGTTATGTTAAAGGAGGCAACAACCACCATCAGGAGCAGTATTAAAAAAAGGGCAAGCTTCTCAAGCTGAAGTGCGTTAAACAGCGGTTTATTCAGGTCTATCCATGACCTCACTATCACAAGGTCGTCTTTAAGGGCGGATTCTATTTTCTCCTTTACCTCCTGTGCGGAGTAAGGGTCGTCAAGGTAGACCTCAATTCCTTCAAACTTCATTCCTCTTTTAAAAAACCGCGAAGCGGTCTTTTTGTTCATATATACAATTACGAAATCCTTGTCGTAAGTTCCGGTATAGAATATGCCCCCGACCGTCGTTTCCTTTGTTTTCGGTATGAACCCTGTGGGAGTTCTTATTCCGAGGGGAGAAACGAGTACCACCGAATCACCCGGTTTAACCCCCAGAACCTCGGCTATTCCTTTGCCGATCACGAGGTCCTGAACCGTTCCCCTATTGAGCTGGGAGCTCAGCATTTCAAGAAACTCCTTGTCAAGATAGTTGACAGCTTTAACGGTGACGGGCTGAACGTTGTCACCTTTAGAGAGGATTGCATTGTAAAGGGTAAAGGGAATTACTGTTTTGATCCCTTCAAGGCGGGAGATTTTGTACTGAATTGTTGAAAGGTCCTGATCACCAACATTAGTTACTATCACATGAGGCGAGGTGGCAAGGAGCTTGTCCCTCAGCTGATCCTGAAAGCCCGTGAATACTCCGAGAGTGAGTAGGATGGCGGAAACGCTTAGAAATACTCCCAGCAGGGCAATACCGGTGATGAGGAGGGTGCTACCCCTCACCGACAGGAGGTACCTGACTGCTATCTTTACCGTGAGGCTCATTCAACCATCCT
>JALSHX010000089.1 GCA_026982025.1 Aquificaceae bacterium
TCTCTACCTCATCAAGAAGGGTATGAACCTCAAAGAACTTGAGGAGACCCTCTGGAGAAGGTCGGGTTTTCTCGGCCTTTGCGGGAGCGGGGATATAAGGGAGGTCCTTGAGCGAAGAGACCAGAGGGCAAAGATAGCCCTTGAGGTCTTTACAAGAAGGGTAAAGAAGTACATAGGGGGATACATAGCCCTGATCGGGAGACCCCAGGCAATCGTCTTTACCGGGGGAGCGGGTGAGAACAGTCCAGAGCTCAGGAAGATGATACTCTCGGGCCTTTCGCACCTCGGGATAGAGATAGATGAGGAGAGGAACTCAAGGAACGAGACCCTGATAGGCGAGGGTGAGGTGAAGGTTTTCGTCATAAGGACCGACGAAGAAGCCCAGATGGTAAAGATCTCCCTTGAGCTCCTTACATGAGCTGTTGCTGTTTCTTGAGGGCTTTGAGGATCCTCTTTCTCCTCGCCCTTTCGCGCTTTTTCTTCCTCTCGCTCGGCTTCTCGTAGTACTCCCTCCTCTTTACCTCCGTGAGGATCTGCTCCTGTTCAACAAGTCTCTTGAATCGCTTTAGTGCCTTCTCGGGCGGTTCACCGTCGTGAACAATTACGACAGCCAAAGGTAAATCACCTCCTTTTATAAGCTTCTACATTTTACCATAATTTCAGTATGTGCGTGACTTTGCTTACCGACTTTGGCACAAAGGACGGCTTTGTGGGTGCCATGAAGGGAGTGATCCTCTCCATAAACCCCGGAGTTCCCATAGTTGACATAACCCACGAGGTTGAGCCCTTCAACATCCTTGAGGGTGCCCTCATCCTGAAAGCCCACTACAGGTACTTTCCACCGGGAACCGTTTTCATTGCGGTTGTTGATCCGGGTGTGGGCTCGGAGAGAAAGCCCATCGCCCTGAGGCTCGGAGACCACTTCTTCGTGGGACCTGACAACGGGATATTTGACCTTGTTGTTAAAGACTTTGAAGGACCGCCTTTGGCGGTGGTTATAAAGAATAAAAAACTCATGCTTCCGAGAGTAAACGAGACCTTCCACGGGAGGGATATCTTCGCTCCCGCGGGTGCGTACCTCTCAATGGGCGTGCCCCTAAAGGATCTGGGGAGGGAGTTCACCTACGAGACAAAGCTCAGGTTTCCCGACCTGAAAAGGGAGGGAGAGCGTCTTATCGGCGAGATCGTTTACTTTGACAGGTTTGGAAATGCCATTACCAACATACCCTGCGGGGATTACTCCCGCGGAGTCTTCAGGGGTGAGATGGTAAAGGTTGTGACCTACTTTCAGGCGGGAGAAAAGGAGAGGCTGAACCTCACATGCGGTAGCTTCGGCTTTATGGAGCTTTTTGTTCCGATGAAAAGTGCAAGAGATGAACTTTCATTGAGACTGGGCGAGAAGGTTGAGGTATGGCTACACTGAAGGTTTCTCAGTATATATCTTTTCTGTGTCCTATCCTAACTATAAGAATAAAAAGTTTTTCTTTGTATATTCTGTATATAACCCTGTAGTTTCCTACTTTAAGCCTGTAAAGTCCTGAATACTTCCCTTTAAGTGGTTTTATGTTATTCCTCAAAGCTTCAGGATTTCTTGCAAGCACATCAAGTTTCTCTTTTATAAGCTCCTGGACCGGCCTGTCAAGCCTTTTAAACTCCTCATAGGCTTCCCTGATGAATTCTATTTTGAACATTCAAAGACCAAGTTCCTTGTAAACTTCCTCTGCGGAAATCCTGTCTGTCTTGCCTTCCTCAAGCCTTCTAAGCCTTTCCTCCGCAATTTTTACATCAAGGTAATCAAAGTAAAAGGTGAGAGCCTTCTCTATAAGCTTGCTCTTCTTCTCTCCGATTTCCTTGCTAACCTTTTCAAGTTCTCTTGCCACCTCTTCTTCAAGGGTTATATTCAGCCTCCTTATCATGCGTATTATTATACGCACAATCTTGTGTATTTCAACATAAAGAGTATAGGTGGGGAAACTTTGAAGGGGAAATTTTAAAATATCCTCATGCGGTGGAGCAGGTACTTTCTATACACCTCCAAGGAGGACCCGGCGGATGCTGAAGCGCCTTCCCACAGGCTCCTCCTTAAGGCTGGCTTCATAAAGCAGATCTCCGCAGGGATCTACGAGATCCTCCCCGCGGGGTGGAGGGTGATAAGGAAGATTGAGTCTGTTGTCCGCAAGGAGATGGACCGCTCAGGTGCCCAGGAACTCCTTCTGACGGTTCTGAACCCTGCGGACCTCTGGAAGGAAACGGGAAGGTGGGACTCATACGGGAACGAGCTCTTTCGCCTGAGGGACAGGAACGGGAGGGAGTACTGCCTCGGACCCACCCACGAGGAAGAGATAACGGACCTTGTGAGGAAGTTCGTAAAATCCTACAGACAGCTACCGCTCATACTCTACCAGATACAGGTCAAGTTCAGGGATGAGAAGAGACCCCGCTTCGGTCTTGTCAGGGGAAGGGAGTTCATAATGAAGGACGCCTACTCCTTTGATGCGGACGAGATGTCAGCAATGATGTCCTATGAGACGATGAAGTTCGCCTACGACAGGATATTTAAAAAGCTCAGGCTCAATGTTATTATGGCTCAGGCAAGCGTGGGAAACATCGGTGGCTCTCAGAGCCACGAGTTTATAGCCTTTACCGATTACGGTGAGGCTCTTGTGGGCTTCTGTGAGTCCTGCGGGTACGCGGCTAATGCGGAGATAATCTCCCTTGCCAGACCTCCCGAAGAGAGGGAGGACCCCCTCCCAATGGAGAAGGTAAGAACCCCTGATGTGAGGACCATTGAGGATCTTGCCTCCTTCCTTGGAACATCACCATCCAAGATCCTTAAAGCCCTACTCTACATTGTGGACGGTAAAGATTCCCTTGTGGTTCTTATAAGGGGTGACAGGGAGGTGGACGAAAACAAGCTGGAGGCGGTTCTCGGAACCGATGATTTCAGGCTCGCAACGGACGAGGAGGTGAGGGATCTTCTTGGCACCGAGAAGGGCTTTATCGGTATCTTCAACCTCCCCGATGGGATCAGGGTCCTCTGGGACAACTCCATTTACGGTGTTAAAAACATGGTGGTAGCCCTCAATGAACCCCACTGGCACTACATCAACGCCAATCCGGGGAGGGACTTCAACTACGGTGAGTTTTTTGACCTCGCAAGGGTTGAGGAGGATGACCCCTGTCCCCAGTGCGGTGGAATCCTGAAAGTAAGAAGGGGTCTTGAGCTGGGTCACATCTTCCTCCTCGGAACGAGGTACTCCGAGCCAATGAGGGCTTACTACACGGACCCTTCGGGTGAAGAAAAACCCATTATTATGGGTTGCTTTGGCATCGGAATATCAAGGATCATGTCCGCCCTCGTTGAACAGCACCACGACGAGCGGGGGATCAAGTGGCCCGTTCCCGTTGCTCCCTTTGAGCTTGACATCATCTGCCTGAACACTTCCGATCCCGACATTAGCCAGACCGCCGAGAAGCTCTACCTTGAGGCGGAGGAGAAGGGCATAGAGGTCATCTACGACGACAGAGAGGAAAGTGCTGGCTTCAAGTTTGCGGACGCGGACCTCGTTGGTTTTCCCTACCGCATAGTTGTAGGGAAAAAGGTGAAGGATGGGAAGGTTGAGGTCCAGAAGAGGGAAACGGGCGAGAGCTGGGACTTTTCAATAGGGGAGGCCGTGGACAGGGTGAAGGAGATGATTGAAAGGGATAAGGCATGAAAGCGGGCTTCATAGGTCTTGGAAATCTCGGTAGGGCAATAGCAAGCAGACTCATCCAGCAGGGCGTTGAGCTTGTTCTTTGGAACAGAACCCTTGAAAAGGCTAAGGATTTTGCAAGAGAGACAGGAGCACAGGTTGCCCCGAGTCCTGCCCAGCTCATAAGTGAGGTTGAGAGGGTTTTCGT
>JALSHX010000090.1 GCA_026982025.1 Aquificaceae bacterium
TCAGGTTCCTTGAAGCGTTTAACAGGGAGGGCACTATTACAAGGGATGACCTTGCCCTGTTTTCCGTGGGAAGGCACTTCAGACTCCCCTCCGGGGCTAAAGTAATTGTGGCAAGAAACGAGGGAGAGGTGAACTACCTCAAGGGCTTCTCCTCAAGATACTCCCACGCTTACAGGGTTGACAGACCGGGGACCTTTGCCCTGATCAAAGGAAATCCCGACGAATCGGAGATAAAGATCATAGCGGATATCATAGCAAGGTACTCAAAAAGGGAACATTCTGAAATATACATGAGGCTTGGCGAAAAGGATCTTATCCTTGAAGGAGAGCCTCTCGGAGACGAGCTCCTTGAAAGCCTCAGAGTTCAGCTGAAAGAAGGAGCAAAGCCATGAAACTGGAAGACATAAAACCCGATGTTGTGCACGATGTCACGGGAACATACTGTCCCGTACCCATAACCGAAACCGCAAACCAGATCAGGCAGATGGAAGTGGGTCAGATCCTTGAGCTGGTGGCGGACGACCCGGGAGTTGTTGAGGACATACCCGCATGGTGCAGGTCAACGGGACAGGAGTTCATCGGAATGTACGAGGAGGACGGAGAGTATCATTTATTTGTGAAAAAAGTGAAGGAGCTGACATGACTGCAGTAAAGATCTCGGAGGACATACTTCTCATTGAGCTTTTCAGAATACTCCCAGAAAGCAGGGACATTCTCATGGAAGTCGGCTACAGGCGAATCCGGGAGCTTGACATTGAGGAGGTTGTCACCGATAAACTCACGCTCAGAGGCTTTACAAGACTCGTTAACCTCCCTGAAGGAGAAGCGGGCAAAATATTCAAGCAAATTCAGGATCTTTATAATAAAAAGCTGGAGGAGATGTGATGACTGGAAAGGAGTTTGACGAGGTAGAAAAGGTCCTTGAAAGGATCAGACCTGCCCTCAAAGACCATCAGGGTAGCCTGAGGATAGTGAACATCAAGGACGGGATTGTTTACCTTCAGTTTGAAGGAGGTTGCTCGGACTGTCCGGTGGTTGACGTCTCCCTCAAAAATGTCGTTGACATAGCCATTAAGGGAAACCTCGGCTGGGTAAAAAAGGTTGAAATCCTCCCTGGAAGAATCAACATAGCATGACCATCACCGGCAGGACTGCTGTCTACGGAGTCGTAGGCTATCCTGTAGGTCATTCCCTTTCACCCCTCTTCCAGAACGCCGCCTTTGAGTACCTCGGCATTGACGCAGTGTATGTTCCCTTTGAAGTTAAACACACTGACCTGTCCTCCGCCCTTGAAGGATTAAAGGCTTCGGGAGTCAAGGGTCTGAATATAACCGTGCCTTTCAAAGAGGAAGCCCTTACCCTTGCAGACGAGGTTAGCAACGAGGCTTACGAAATAGGTGCTGTTAACACAATCAAATTTGAGGGTGAGAAAACTCTCGCCTACAACACCGACTGGATAGGCTTTCTCAAAATGGCACAGGAAGTGGAGGACCTCAAGGGGAAGAATGTACTCCTTCTGGGAGCTGGAGGTGCTTCAAGGGCGGTGATGTATGCCCTCAAAAGAGCTGGTGCAAATGTTTTTATATGGAACAGGACCCTTGAACGGGCAAGAAGGCTTGCGGAGGTCTTTGGAGGAGAAGCGGTTGAAAATCCAGAAGAAGCACTCAAAAAAGTAACGGTTATAGTCAACACGACCAGCGTTGGCTTGCAGGAAGATGAGCCTCCCCTCTTTGACTACTCACTTATTGAACCCTATCAGACAGTAATTGACATCATCTACAAAGATACCCCCCTCATCAGCACCGCAAGGGAAAAGGGTTCAAAAGCAGTCAACGGACTGAATATGCTCCTATATCAGGGAGCGGAGAGTTTTCGCATCTGGACGGGTTGCGAACCACCTCTGAAGGTCATGAAAAGAGCCCTTTACCTCCATCTCGGGATCAAAGACTCTCCCAGAACTCTTCAGAGAATTTGAGTGCTGATTTTTTTATTGCCTTGAGGACCAGCTTATCCTCGGAGGGAAGCTTGTCGGTTCTCCTGATTCCTTTTGAACACTGCCTTGCTTTCGCCTCTCCGCTGTACACTCCGGCAAATACAACCTCTCCCCTTTTGCTCTCCCCCACCTTTACCGAGAACTCCACTTGCGCCGTTCTGCTCACGCAGAACTCGTCTCCCCTTGTCACCGAACCCTGCCTGTAGTCAATTTTCACGGGCTTAATGACTATCACCGTATTTACATCGGACTCCTGAGCAAGGGCTATAAAAGTCTCCGGGGAAATGGAGTCAACCTCCTGAACCTCTTTTCTGACTACAAGAACAAGATCAACCTTCTCACCGCCGAAGGCGGTCCTTATGGCTCTTGAAACGGGCTGTTTTGTAAGAGCATTCTCGTACTCTCTAACTGCTACCCTTTGATAGGAAATGTCCATGGACCTGTCGGGAAGGAGAACCACCTTCGTCCTTACGGTATCGGTTCCTATAACCTTTGATATGGGAACCCGCGAAGTCTGGGCACAGGAAAGGATCAAAGCCATGAGAATGATAAGCGGGAGCCTTTTCATACCAATGGATATTTTATCAGGCATATAATTAAAGAAATGGGAGAAATCCACGCCTTCGGCGTTAACTTCAAAACAGCCCCCGTTGATGTAAGGGAGAAGCTCGCCTGTTCGCCGGAGGAATCCCTCAGGCTCCTTGATGTCCTAAAGACGGGTTCGGGAGTGGAGGAGCTCTGCCTTCTTTCTACGTGCAACCGGGTGGAGATTTACGCCTATGCCCACGGTGCGGAGACCTTTGAGGTTCTTGAAAGGCTTTTCCTAAGTCAAAAGGGCATTACTTCTGCTAAAAGATACTTCTTCCACCTCAGAGGAGAGGAGGCTGTCTTTCACATATTTAAAGTAGCATCAAGCCTTGACTCAATGGTGGTGGGCGAACCCCAGATTACCGCCCAGTTCAAGGAGTCCTTTCAGATAGCCAGAAGGGCAGGAACTTCCGGCAAGATTCTCAACAGGCTATTTGAAAAAGCCCTCAGGGCTTCAAAGAGAATTCGGAATGAGACGGGAATAAGCAGGAACGCTGTTTCCGTAAGCTACGCGGCGGTTGAACTTGCAAGGAAGATTTTCGGAGACCTGAAAAAGGCAAAGGTACTCCTCGTCGGTGCAGGAGAAATGGGGGAGCTTGCCTCAAATTATCTCAAAAAGATCGGATGCCAGATTTACATAACGAACAGAACATACGAAAAAGCACTTAAGCTTTCCCGCGATCTGGAGGGAAGCGCTCTGAGGTTTGAAGACATGGAGGAGTACCTCCACAACATGGACATCCTTATAGTCTCTACCGGTGCCAAGGACTTCGTGGTGAGGGCGGAGTCGGTCCAGAGGGCTATGAAAAGACGCGGATACGAACCCATGTTTATCATTGACATCTCGGTTCCCAGAAACGTTGAACCCTCGGTGGGAAAGATTGACGAGGTGTTTCTTTACGACATTGATGACCTTAAAGAGGTTGTAGAAAGCAACCTCAAGGATAGATTAAAAGAAGCAAAGCGAGGAGAGATAATTCTATGGGACGAGGTGAGCAAATTTATGAGGTGGTTAGAAAATCTGAAGATTGAGCCTTACATACTCAAACTCAAAGAAAATGTCAGGCAACTGGAGAGGGAGAATCCTGCGGTCAGAAGGCTCGTCTTCAGAGCCCTGAAGGAAATGAAAAGAAATCCTCAGATCGCACCAATTATCTACAGGATCTTCAGCGAGGAGGTTAAGGATGTCAACGGAAGAAAAAACCTATCCTATGTCTATCACAGAGCTGATGGAACTTGAAGAGGAGCACGCCATAAGAGCTTACATACTCATCAAGGCGGACCCCAGAGAAATCCCTTCAATCATGCT
>JALSHX010000091.1 GCA_026982025.1 Aquificaceae bacterium
TATCTCGTAGCTTGAGTCCACGTAAGCTGCCATCAGCGACCTTTCCATCAGTATGTTAATTAGCCTCGGAATGCCCAGGGAGTTTTCGTAAAGGATCTTAAATACTCCTCCGTGAATTCTAACATTTCCGCCCCCCGCCTTCGCCAGCCTGTACTCAACATAGGACCGCGTTTCCTCATTTGTGAGGTTCCTCAACTTCACAAAGACCGTGATTCTCTGCTTAAGCTGTCTGAGCCTATCGGAATTTAGCTTTTCTTCAAGCTCGGGTTGACCCAGGAGAATTATCTGAAGGAGTTTCTGGTCGGAGGTTTCAAGGTTTGAGAGGATTCTGAGCTCCTCAAGGGTTTCCTCAGGAAGGTTTTGAGCTTCGTCAACAATAATAAGGACCTTTTTCCCGCTCAGCCTCTTTTTTATGAGAAAATCCCTCATTTTGGAAAACAGTCTGTTTTTTGTTTCTCCTTCACTCTTAATTCCGAAATCTTCAAGGATCGCTTCAAATAGCTCCTCGGGAGAAAGGTTAGGGAAAAGTATGTATGCGTATTCAACATTGGAGGGAAGTTCGTCAACGAATTTTCTTACGGTCAGCGTTTTGCCCGTTCCCGGCTCACCCACTATAACAGCAAAACCCTCCTCCGATTCAACGATGTACTTGAGGGAAGTAAGGGCTTCCTGATGGGACTCGGAGAGAAAAAAGTAATTGGCGTCCGGAGTTATCTTGAAAGGGTCGTCCCTCAGACCGAAAAACTCAAGGTAATCTTTCATTACCCTAATTTTATAATTAAATATCCCTAAAATCGGAGGTGGGCAATTATGGAAAAGGTACCGGGAATTGAGGATAGAGTGATAGTTATAGTTGAAGAATTTTTTAAGGATATAGAGACAAAAGATCCTTTTGAGAACGAGCTGGTTGAGTTCCGTCTGAAGCTGAGAGCAAAGCTCCTTGAGGTGGTAACATCCTTTCCCACCCAGCCGGAAATTGCTAACAGGAGTTTGAACTATGCGGTTGAAGGCATGGAATCCATAATTAAAAAGAGCGTTGAAGGCGTTAACCTTGATTCGGAAGAGCACATATACCGTGCGGTCAGGACACTTGAAACCGTGAATGAAATTTTAAAAGAATTTATGCTTGATAACAAAATAAAGGATAAAAAGAGTATATCTAACCTCTCGGGATACGTAGGGAACGCTGTAGAGAGGCTGAGGCGGGAGTACCGTAAGAGATTCGGCGGCTTTACAAGGTGGATAAAGAGGCTGATAGGAATGGGAAGGAGCTTATGAAGGAGTTTGTCCTCTGGGCACATGTGGTCCTTGCCTCCTTCTGGGTCGGTGGGATGGTATTTCTTTCGGTTGTTGTGGCACCTTTTATAAGAAAGAAGCCCTACAGGGACGACTTCCTCCTTGAGGCTACGAAGAGGTACAGCTTTTACGGGACCTTCATCACTCTTGCACTTTTGTTCATCACCGGTATTGCCCTGTCCTTTCTATATCACGGAGGGATGAGGAGGTCCGTTTACGAAAAGCTCTTTCTGTTCGCTGTGATTCTCGTTTTATCTCTGACTCACGACCTCTGGGCTGGTCCACGGGCTTTTGTAGAGCCCAGGTACAGAACCATCGCCAGATACATGGGAATTGTTAATTTATTCCTTGGACTGCTTATGGTATACATGGGCGTTCGCATCAGAACGGGATACTGACATGAAAAGGGCACTCCTCTACAGAAGGGGAGGACTCGGTGACACGCTTCTGACCTTTCCCTTGCTGGAAGTGCTGAAGAGTAAAGGATATCACGTCACCGCGGTCGGAAACACCGATTACTTTGAGCTTGCATTAAAGGCGGGTTGGGCCGATAAAATCCTTCCAGAAATTCCTACCGGGGATTTTGACCTTAAGCTGATAATAGGAGTGGACGGTAACATTAAAACTTTTCCTTCGGAAAGAATGTGGATAGTTGAGCACTACCTCAGGGAGGCGGGTTTTTGGGGGGTGAATTATTCAAAAACACTCCCCCTCATTAAAAGAAGTGAAAATATACCTTCTAAGACCGTGATTCTCCACCCCTCAAGCGGTTCAAGATTCAAAAATCTTGAGCCATCACTTTTCCTTGAGATTGAGGAATTTTTGAAGGAGAGGGGATTTGATGTTTTGTACCCTCTGGGCGAAGCGGACCGCTGGTTAAAGGAATATGTAAAGGATTCGGTGCCTATTGCGAGACCTGTTGATTTTCTTGCAGTTGCCCAGAATTCAGCACTTTTTGTGGGATCCGACAGCGGTTTTGCCCACCTTTCCGCCTACCTCGGCGTTCCTACTGTGGTTATATACGGACCATCTGATCCCATTGTCTGGAGACCAATCGGTGAAAGGGTTTTTGCCCTGGTGCCGGACCTTGAATGTGCTCCCTGCTTTCCCGATGTTTGCGGTGAAATGACCTGCCTTTTGAAGGAGTCACTCCTTCAGAGCCTTCTCCCACTCCTTGACCATATCCTCGTCAATGTCAACGAGGATAACCCTTTCAATTTTGCCGGCTTTGAAGGATTTAATCTCCTCTACCATAGCCCTCGCCGAAACGCTCTGCGGGACCCTTCCGACACCCGTTCCCATTCCAGGGAAGGCGATTGATGAGAAGCCTTCTTTCTCAGCAAGCTCCATCGCCGCCCTGACGGACTTTCTGACCTTCTCTTCGCTCGTTCTCATTGCCGGCTCCTCCATTGTTGGGGCGTGGATAACTCCCTTAAACTTGAGCCTACCCGCCCCCGTCAGGACTGCACTTCCCACGGGAATGGGAGCCTTTGAGACCGCCTCTTCTTCAATCTCCCTGCCCCCGAATTTTTTTATGACTCCCGCAACTCCTCCTCCCATGAGTCCCCTGCTGTTTGCTGGGTTTACAATAACATCGGCATCCGCTTCAAGGATGCTACCCTTCAGGACCTCAATCCTCATAAAAATTGATTATATGTAAATAGCCTCCGTGATTTCGCTTATTCCGTGTTCAACCCTCATTTTTATGTGCTTCGCCCTTACTGTATTTGAGGGAATCTCAATTCTTTCTCCGTTCTCTTTGACGATAATTAACCTTTCCTCCTCAAGGAGGATCTCCTTAACCGGCTTGCCGGTAGCAGAGTCTATGATAAGCTTCTCCTTAGCTATCTGTTGGTCAACCTTTTTCATCATTCACAACCTCCTTCGGAGGTTATATTTATGGACTCTGCTTTGATTTGCATTAATCCGTGTCATAGAATCTTCTTATGCTTGCAAAAAGGATAATACCGTGCCTTGATGTTGATAGGGGCAGGGTGGTCAAGGGCGTGAGATTTCTGAATCTCAGGGATGCGGGTGATCCCGTTGAAGTTGCAAGAAGGTATGAGGAGGAGGGTGCAGACGAGCTTGTTTTTCTTGATATAACCGCATCCGCAGAGGGGAGGGGAATCATGATTGATGTTGTCAAGAGGGTGGCTGAGTCTGTTTTTATGCCTTTTACTGTGGGGGGAGGTATAAAAAGCGTTGAGGATATGAGGGAGCTTCTTGAGGCGGGTGCAGACAAAGTTTCCATAAACACCTCAGCGGTGAAAAATCCAGCCCTTATCAGGGAAGGGTCCCTCAGGTTCGGCTCTCAGTGTATAGTTGTTGCCATTGACGCACGGAGAAAGGGTAGCTCCTGGGAGGTATACATACACGGGGGAAGAACTTCAACGGGGCTTAATGCGGTGGAGTGGGCGCGCGAAGTGGAGAGCCTAGGGGCGGGAGAGATCCTGCTAACCTCAATGGACAGGGACGGGACGAAGGAAGGATATGATGTTGAACTGTGCAGGAGCGTTTCCGAGGCGGTAAGAATACCTGTTATAGCTTCCGGAGGAGCTGGAAAGGCGGAACACTTCCTTGAGGTA
>JALSHX010000092.1 GCA_026982025.1 Aquificaceae bacterium
TACGAGAAGGAGGTTTAAATCATGAAGCTCACCTTCAGCGTCATTAAAGCGGACATAGGGGGGTATGTAGGACATTCAGACACTCATCCCCAAGTGGTTGAAACGGTAAAAAACCATGTAGAAAAGGAAGTATCAAAAGGAACTCTGATTGATATGGACATACTAACATGCGGTGATGATATCGCGATAGTGATGACCCACCAGCACGGTGTTGACAGCGAAACGGTTCACAAAATAGCATGGGAGGCATTTGAAAAAGGGACGGAGGTTGCAAAAAAACTTAAGCTTTACGGCGCAGGTCAGGACCTTCTGACGGATGCCTTCAGCGGAAATATTAAAGGTCTGGGTCCCGGAGTTGCGGAAATGGAATTTGAAGAAAGACCTTCGGAACCTGTTTTGGTCTTCTTTGCGGATAAAACCTCCCCGAGTGCGTGGAACCTTCCCCTTTATGAAATGTTTGCAGATCCCATGGTAACGGCGGGCCTCGTAATTGATCCCAAAATGCATGACGGATTTACCTTTGAGGTCCTTGACCTTTATACGGGCAAAGCGGTTAAGCTCAATACACCCGCAGAAACTTACGACCTCCTTGCTCTTATCGGTTCGGTTGGAAAGTATGTTGTTAAGAATGTTTACAGAAATTATGACGGAGAGATAGGAGCGACAGCCTCAACTCAACGGCTTTCCCTGATGGCGGGTCAGTATGTCGGCAAAGATGACCCGGTCATGATAATCCGTGCACAGAGCGGTTTCCCTGCCGTCGGGGAGGTGCTTGAACCCTTTGCAAGACCGTGGATCGTTGAAGGATGGATGAGAGGCTCCCACAACGGACCCCTGATGCCTGTCTCCTTTGAGGATGCAAGACCTTCAAGATTTGACGGTCCTCCAAGAGTCATTGCAGCAGGTTATCAGGTTTCCGAGGGCAAACTCATCGGACCCACCGACCTATTCAGGGACCCGGCTTTTGACAAGGCGAGGAAGACTGCACAGGACATGGCGGACATTCTAAGAAGGCAGGGAATTTTTGAACCTCACAGACTTCCCGCAGAAGAAATGGAATACACTACACTTCCGAAAATACTTAAAAAACTTGACGGAAGGTTTTATGACCTTGAGGAAAATACACTTGACAAGGACCAGGTGCTTGAAAAGGAGGACATGGATTAATTTTTTATCTTTTCGCGCACCTTCTTTTCAAGGAACTCAAGTACAAGGGCAAACTTTCTATCCCTCCCCTTTTCCTTCTCAATCTTTTTAATTGCGTAAATAACCGTTGAGTGATCCCTTCTTCCGAATGCCCTTGCAATTTCAATTAGAGATGAGCCGGTGACTACTCTTGAGAGGTACATGGCAACATGCCTTGCCCTGTTGACCCTTCTGGAACCGCCTAATTTTGTGATCTGATCTGATTCCACATCAAAGTGAGAAGCAACAACTTCCCGAATTACTCTGAAGAGGTCGCCCGAGGAGTTTCCTTCAACAAGGCGCGGCTTCCCTCCGATCTTCAAAGCCCTCACTACTCCCTCAATTTCCCTGACATTATCCCGGGTTTTTGAAGCGAGATCCTTTACAAGATTTTCCCTTATGTCAATCTTCATCTCTTCAAGCTTCTTCTTTATAATTTCAACCTTCGTTAGAGGGTCCATCTCAATTTCTACAACAACCCCTCCCTCAAATCGGCTAACAAGTCTATCGGAAACATCTTTTAAATCTTTAGGATGTCTGTCCGAAGCAAGAATAATCTGCTTTTCATTCATATACATATGGTTGAAAATGTTAAAAAACTCAATTTGAGTCCTGTCTTTTCCGGACAAAAACTGAACATCATCAAGCAAAAAAACATCTGCCTTTCTATATCTGCTTCTGAATTCCCGTATTTTACCCCTTTTTAGATAATCAACCATCTCTTCCGAAAAGTCGTTTGCGGAACGGTAAACAACGCTGAGTCCATTTTTACAGCAGTGGTTTCCTATCGCTTGAAGAAGATGTGTTTTGCCCAGACCGACGTTTCCGTAAAGGAAAAAAGGATTAAAGGTTATCCCCGGACCTCTTGCAACATCCATAGCCACCTGATACGCAAGGCGATTCCCCTCACCGACAACAAAGTTATCAAAGGTGTACTTCGGATTGAGACCCTCCGCCCTAACCTTCTCAGGTTCTCTCCTCGGTTCCTCTATCTGAACAACAAGGGAACCGTTCATATCACCAAATTTTTCCCTGATGACACTCATCAACTTCTCTCCCCATTCCCTGTCGGTGGTCCTCAGATAAACCCTTCCGCCCCTTTCCTCAAGGGAAAAGTATCTGAGAACCCCCAGAAGCTTTTTATCCTCCCTTTCCAGCCTTGATAAAAATGTGTTGATTAACGCTCCCCCCATTGCAGATCCTATTTTCAGCGGACTTCCCTTGTTGGACTGACCAAAAGAGCTTAAGGTATCATTCACTTATCCCTTTCCCTGAAAGTTATTTGAATAGCGTCAAAAATCGTTCAGGACTTACAGGCTCAATATTTTGAAGCTTCAAATTGTGTCTGAGGTGCGGAACTCTGCTCATACCTATGAGGGCGGTCCCCACTCCCGGAGTGCTTCTGACAAACTGCAGGGCAAGAATTACATCATCTTCAATACCGAAAAACTCCTTCATTTTCCCGGGAACCCTGCCTATAACCTGTCCCTGATAGATGCTTGCGCTGGTGTAAACATAGATACCCAGTTTATTGCAAGCCTCAATGGTTGAGAGGCTCTCGCCGTCAATTAACTGATTCTTGAGGGAAAAGGCTTCTGGCATTCCGAGATTGTAAGGCAGTTGGATAAATCTGAAGTGGTGATTTTCCCCCGCCACCTCCTCCGCTATCTGATAAACTTCCCGCAGATCAAGGAACTGCCTTGCTCCCCTTGATATTCTGAAACCGTGCCATGTCGCAAACCCGTAAAATCCGAGTTTCTCCTCACTGACAAGGTTTTCAAGCAACTCAAAAACTGATTTGATTTTGCTGTAAAAATTCTCCTTTGATATAAAAAGTAGTTGTTCTTCGGGATTATGAATGAAGTAAAGGTCTATTTTATCCACTCCCAGGTTTTCCATGCTTTTTCTGAAACACCACTCTATAAACTCCTTCCCCAAATAATGACCTTGAGGAGTCATCTCATCGGGATTTATCAAACCTGTTTTTATAAAGTTGTTTTCAAAGTAGTCCTTAGGATCATCTCCGAGTTCAGCGTCAAAGGGAATGTATCCTCCTTTGGTAGAAACAAAAACCTTCTCCCTTCCAACCTCCTCAAGGAGCCTTCCTATAACCCTCTCACTTTTCATGTACCTGTAATTAATGGCTGTGTCAACGACATTTATTCCCGACGATACAGCCTCTTTCAAGGTCTCAAGGTATCTGGCGTCGGTTTCTTCGTCAAGCTCACCCAGATAAGTTCCTACGCCCATTTCTGAAAGATTTATGCCATTAAAGCTCTTGTATCTCATTTTTCCTCCTCGCAAGTTTACCAAGTAAAATTGACACCTCGTAGAGAATAAGTAAAGGGATCGCCATCAGTGCCTGAGTGGAGACATCAGGAGCTATAAGTGCTCCAACGAGAAAAGCAACCACTATAAAGTACCTTCTGAACTTCTTTAACTGCTTTTCAGAGACCACGCCCGCTCTCTGCAGCATGTAAAGAAAAACGGGCATCTCAAAGGCAATTCCAAAAGCAATGAGCATCTTCAGTATAAATCCTACATAGAGGTTGACCGATAGGTAGGGAGTTGCCGCAAGCTGAGAAAATCCGAGACCAAGCAAGAACTTAAGGGCGAGAGGAAGAACCACATAGTAGGCAAAAAATCCACCCAATGCGAAGAGAAAAACGGAAGATACCAAGAGGGGGATAAAGAGC
>JALSHX010000093.1 GCA_026982025.1 Aquificaceae bacterium
GTGGTCATCCACATGAGGGATGCGGAAAAAGAGACCCTGCGGGTTTTAAAGGAAGAAAAAGCCTACGAGGTGGGGGGAATAATGCACTGCTTTACGGGCTCTTACGAGACCATGAAAAGAGCGGTTGATCTTGGTTTTTACATATCCTACTCGGGAATTCTTACCTACAAGAACGCTCAAAGCGTCCGTGAGGTAGCCAAGAGAACACCAACAACGAGACTCCTCCTTGAAACAGACGCTCCCTTCCTTGCTCCTCAGCCGGTGAGAGGAAAGCCCAACAAGCCCCCTTACATCTGGCACACCGCTGAGGTTCTGGCAAAGCTCCTTCCCAACACCTCCCTTGAAGACGTGGACAGGATGGCCTCGGAGAACGCAAAGCTCCTTTTAAACATCTCAAACAACGGAAAGAAGGACACAATAACCTACGTTATAAACAACAAGCTCTACATAAACCTAACCAACAAGTGCAACCTTCACTGTTCTTTCTGCCAGAGGGAGAGGGAGAGGAACTTCATGGTAAAGGGCTACTGGGTGTGGACTTCAAGGGACCCTTCGGTGGAAGAAGTGATAAAAGAGCTGGGAGACCCCGAGGGGTATGAGGAGGTGGTCTTCTGCGGATACGGGGAGCCGACGCTGAGGCTGAGCGCCCTGAAGGAGATAGCTAAGTATGTTAAGTCAAAGGGCGGAAGGGTGAGGGTGGACACAAACGGTTTGATGTTTACCTTCCTGCCAAAGGAGAAGCTCAAAGAATTAAAAGGTCTTGTGGATGTCTGGTCTGTGTCTCTTAATGCTCCCGACAGGGAGACCTACAACAGGGTTTGCAGACCCGCCCAGAATGATGCCTTTGAGAAAGTAATTGAATTTATAAGGGAGGCTCTAAAAGAGGGATTTGAGGTGGTTGCTACGGCCGTTGACTACCCGGGTGTTGACATGGAGAAAACCGAAAAGCTTGTGAGGACCCTCGGAGCAAGGTGGAGGGCACGGCATTACGAGGTTGTCGGCTGAGCCATTCTCGTTCCCTCCTTGAGCTCCCTAACCTTCTCAGAAAGCTCCTCAAACATACCTTTTCCCGCCATCCTCACAAAGAGGCTTCCCACAACAACACCGTCTGCGAAGGAGGAAATCTCCTCTACATGTTCCTTTTTTGAAACGCCGAAACCCACGACCACCGGCTTTGAACATATACCCCTGTACTGCTTTACATGACTCTCAATTTCCTCAAGGGGAAGGCTCTTTCTCGCACCCGTAGTTCCGGTTATTGAAACATAGTAGGTCATGTGGTCCGTTTTTCGGCAAATCATTCTCATCCTTTCCTCAGTGGTTGTGGGTGAAGCAAGCAGGACGAGAGAAAGACCTTTATCCTTAAGAACGCTTTTGAGCTCATCCACTTCCTCCGCCGGAAGGTCCGGAACTATCACTCCGTTAATGCCCGATTCCGCAATCATTGAAGAAAACCTTTCAAGCCCTATGCGGTAAACCGGATTGTAGTATGTCATAAGCAAAAATGGTACATCGGGAAATTCTTTTCTGAGACTCTGTGATAGGCGAAGCACATGGGAAATTCCCGTTCCTTTCTTCAGGGCAATTTCGTGGGCTTCCTGAATGGCAGGACCATCAGCCACGGGGTCAGAGAAGGGACAGCCTATCTCAAGAATGTCAGTCCCTCCCTCAAGTAGAATTCGGAATGCTTTTAGCGACGACTCAAAGTCTGGATAACCCGTCATCATATAGGAAACGAGAGCCTTTTCCCTCTTTTCTCTCAGCTGTGAAAACTTTTTCTCTATCGGGTGCATTTTAGATTGATTTTATCAGTTAAAAAAATAAAAAAGAGAGGAAGGGGGCGGTCCAGAGGGGCTGGACTGAGCCACTTAGCAGGGGCAGAGGCGCCCCGCAGGGCACCTAAAACACAAACCTGAACTGAACGGTAAAGGCGTCGTTCTTTATGTCGTTTCTCTCCTCGTCTATCATCTGGTACTCAAAGGTCCAACCAAAAAGCTTTGCAGGTGTGTACCAGTAGTTGAATCCTATTGAGGTCACCGATAGGGCTCCGAGGGTTGCCTGATCTCTACTCTGATTGCTCGGTTTTATAAAGTTAGCCGCATCGCCGTAGGCATTACCGCCTATGTCTTTGATCTCAGGATCCCAGATATAGTAGCTGGCATAGGGTTCAATGAGGTGATTGGACCGGGGATTTATGGCAAAAGCTGCTTTTACAATGGTCCAAGTATTGGTAATTGACTCATCCGGGGCAGAAGAGCCGAGCCACAGACCGGTAAACTTGTTCTGGCCGTATTCACCGATCAGTGTTAATGGACCGTAGTGAATGGCGAGGTCAGCACCGTACATCTGCATGTTGACCTTGTTATTGACTATGTTGTCAAAGTTTGTCTGACTTGCAAGGGGGTTAGGAAGGATGAGGTAAGGAACCCTTACCTGAACTGTTCCGAATCCGTTCGCCAAGTCGCCGTTACCCTTCACCCCCGGTGCCGGACCCTGAACATCGGTAATAAGCTCCTGATCTATTCCGCTCTGGGTGGCAAAGGAAGCTCCGAGGGTAACACCCTTTCTTTTGCCGAGGTATGTATCCCTGTAAAGCCAGTTAAGACCCTTGGGTTTACCCTCCGGTTTTCCGAGCATGAAGGTGAGCCTGGCTATGTAGAGGAAGCTGTCGGTTGAATTACCCCTCATCTGGGAGAGACACTGGGCGAAGTTGTTTGGACATTTCGGGTTCGGAGGAGGTCCCGCTTTGTTGGATATTGTCATATCCCAGGGCTGGTCAATACCCTTGAATCCATCAAAAACTCCTCCAAAAAGGTCAAAGGTGACCCTTCTGAAGCCCTTTGCCTTGTTGCCCTTTCTGATGTGGATGTATCCACCGTATGCCCTTCCAGTCACATTGGCAACGGTGAGGTGGGTCCACCTCAGGGTGGCAAAGGTCCTATCCGATTCAAGGTTGTCAAAACCGGTCCTTCCGAACTGCTCCCTTCCGAGGGGTAGCCTCGGGAATCCGAGGTGTGCGTCAACTATCCAGCCCTCCATCCCCAGCATCTCGTGGATGGCAAACCTCAGGTCAAGCTCGTGCAGGGCGAAGTTCCTTCCCCCCAGGAGCTCTCCCTGCCTCAGATAGCCTGCCGGCTGGCCTCCGAAGGGAGCAATGTAGGCTTCTCTTCCCGTGTTGTTGAGCCTCATGACGAAGTTGAACTTGAAGTACTTGTTGTAGGTTCCGCCCAGCCTGAACCTGATCCTTCTGAAGGAAGTGTCAATGTTGCTTTCGGGAGCATTAACGAAGTTGGGTCTGTTCTCCTTTGAAAGCTGTTGATACCTGATCCAGGTCTGGATCAGGAAGTTAATGTCAAGGAAATGCTGGGTTGAGGCGCTCCATACCCTGATTGAGTGAGCGGGTTCCGAAGAAAAAAGGGCGAGTGCACCCAGAGCCGCACCCGCTGACAGCAATCTTTTCCCTGCCATTTTATCCCTCCTTGCTTTTTTTTACTGGACCTTTATGTATGCGTACCCGAGAGTCTGGAGATGGGCAACCGTACCCACTCCGGAAGGAACGATCTTCACAAAGTCGTAGAGCTTGTCCGCAAGCTTTGCCCTCTTGACGGTAATTCCGCAGAGGTAGAACTCAACCCCGTACTGGAGAAGCTCCTCCATCTTAACCCTGAGAGCCTTCTGGTTGATGGGCTCCTTTGCCCACTTGGTTCCCTTCAGGGTCTTTAGGAGGAACTTTCCCCCCGCTCCATGAGAGACAACAACGATCTTGATCTTGAAGGGGTCAAAGTCGTAAACGGAGAGGTGGTTGGTGATGTTCCTGAGCATGGTTTTGAATCTCTTTTCCTGAGGAAAGTCCGCGTGATATATAACGTTG
>JALSHX010000094.1 GCA_026982025.1 Aquificaceae bacterium
GTCCGCCTCTTCGGAGATTTTTCTTGCGTGAACCCCCGCCTTGATAAGCTCAATTTTGTGTGCAATGGTGAGGGGAGAGACCACCTGCACTCCCTGAATTGCATAATCTCTGAGGAGTTCGTATCCTTCTTTAACGAGGAACCAGTAAACACCTTCGGATGGTATAAAAGCAAAGGCAAAGTCCGCCAGATCCTTACCTGCCCCCACATAGTCCCTTTTTATCTTCTCAAGATGATTCTTAACATCAGTTAAAAATTTTTTCTTGTACTCTTCTTTCTCCTGATTTGATTCTGCAGAGGTGTACCTTCGGAAGTTATCTACGGGAAACTTTGAGTCAATGCATATTATTCCCGCACTTGACTTTATATAGGCGTCTGGGGTTTTGCCGTTTGCGATCCTCTTTCTGATGCCGAACATGTCGGGGGGTAGGTGTTCCGAGAGGATATTCTCAAGGGCAATTTCTCCGAATGCTCCCCTCTCGGTGGGAACCCTGAGCATCCTTTCCAGATCCCTGTGAAGGTTTTTGATCTCTCCGATGTGAGCTGAGAGCTCTCCCACCCTCTCAAGGAGACCGGAGCTGTTAATTGCGCTTGCAATTGAGTTTTCAAAGAGGGATGTGTCAGGTTTCCTGAGCTGTAGGATAAGAAAGATAACGACAACCAAAAGAACTATTACCGCTATCAAAAGTGCCTCAATCATTCTCCCGCCCTCCTCAGAATGTTTAAATTATATCTATGTACACTCCTGAAAGGGAGAGGGAGCTTATAGAGAGAACGAGGCGTTATCTTAAGGACCTGAATAAATTAAAGGGCGCTTCCCGGGAGGAGGCAGAAAAATTCATAGAAGAGCTCAGGGAGGTTATCAGATACCACGACTATAAGTACTATGTTCAGGCATCGCCCGTGATCTCAGACTACGAGTACGACCAGCTCTTCAGGTTGCTGAGGGATCTGGAGAGGAAGTATCCATCCCTCGTTAGTCCCGACTCACCGACCCAGAGGGTTGCAAGCGAAATCAGCGGATCCTTTCCCGAGGTCAGCCACTACGCTCCCATGCTTTCTCTTGATAACGCTTACGGTGAGGAGGAGTTAATTGATTTTGACAGAAGGGTTAGAGAGCTAACGGGAGAGGAAGAGATTGAGTACAGCGTTGAACCCAAGTACGACGGGGCAGGGATAGCCCTCGTTTATGAGAATGACATTTTCGTAAGGGGAGCAACGCGGGGAGACGGTGAGGTCGGTGAAGACATCACTCCAAACCTCAGGACCATAAAAAGCATTCCCCTAAGAGCTGATTTTTCAGCATTCGGGATAAGGCTTATAGAGATCAGGGGAGAGGTTCTAATCTCCAGGGATGAATTCAGGAAAATGAACGAGGAGAGGCTTGAAGAGGGATTAACTCCCTTTGCAAACCCGAGAAACGCGAGCGCCGGTTCCATAAGACTTCAAAATCCTGCGGAAGTTGCCAAAAGAAAGCTCCACGCGGTGGTGTACCAGGTTTCTTATGTTGAGCCTGAATTTTCCTTTCCAAAGACCCACTACGAGGCTATAAAAATGCTCCACCTCCTGGGATTCAAAACTCCCTTCCCCGACATGAAGGTATTCTCGGATATCAGAAGAGTCCTTGACTACTGCAGGGAGTGGGAGGAGAGGAGGGATGAGTATCCCTACGAGCTTGACGGAATGGTTATAAAGGTCAACAAAAGGAGTCTTTATGAGTCCCTCGGGTTCACCTCCCACCATCCAAGGTGGGCAATAGCTTACAAGTTTAAGGCAAGGCAGGCTACGACCCAGATAATTGAAGTCATCTTCAACGTGGGCAGGGTTGGAACCGTTACACCCGTTGCGAAGCTTGAACCAGTTCAGATCGGAGGAGTTACGGTTTCTTCGGTGTCCCTCTTTAATGAGGACTTTGTGAGGGAAAAGGACATAAGGGTCGGGGATATGGTGCTGGTAGAAAGGGCGGGTGATGTTATTCCCTATGTTGTTGAGGTTATCAAGGAGGCAAGGAAGGGTGATGAGAAGCCCATCATTTATCCAGAGAAGTGTCCCTCCTGCGGTTCAAAGATCGTCAAGCTTCCGGGGGAAGTGGCATGGAGGTGCATAAACATATCCTGTCCTGCTCAGGTAATTGCTCGCCTCAAGCACTGGGGTTCAAGGGAGGCGATGGACATAAGGGGACTGGGCGAGCAGACAGCAAAGGCTCTTTACGCACACAATCTCGTCAAAGATGTGGGGGACCTTTACTTCCTCAAGCCCTTTGACTTTGCAAAACTTCCCGGATTTGCAGACAGGTCCGCTATGAATCTTTACGAAGCAATTCAGAACTCTAAAAATCGCGGCCTTGACAGGGTTTTGTACGGTATAGGTATCAGGTATGTAGGACTTACAACCGCACGGAAGCTTGCTCAGGCAATTGAGTCTATCTGGGATCTGAGGAGCATGGGAGAAGAAAAAATTATGGAGATTGAAGGGATCGGGGAGATAGTGGCAAGGAGCATAAAGGAGTTTTTCTCACGGGAGGAGAATCTCAAAGTTATTGAAAAACTTGAAAAGGCAGGTGTAAAACTAAGGAGGGACAGGCTTGAGATTGAGGGACCTCTTCGGGGAAAGGTCTTTGTCTTTACCGGTAGCCTTGACTCCTTCTCAAGGGAAAAGGTGGGAGAGATAGTAGAAAGGCTCGGAGGAACCTTTTCAAACTCCGTTACTTCAAAAACAACCTATCTCGTCGTGGGAAAAGACCCGGGAAGAACCAAAATTGAGAAGGCGAAGAAGCTGGGAATTCAAACCCTCACGGAGCAGGAATTTATAGAAATGATCAGGACCTTTGGGGATCCTGAACAATTGGTTTCCGAAAAACAATCTCAGCGAACCCTGTTTTGATTTGAACTGATACTCTTTGTAACAACCCTTATCTGGTTTTCCAGATTCTCAATTTCCTGCGACAGAGATGTCACATTTTCAAGAATTGAGCTGGCAGTGGCATTCTGCTCCTCAAGGGCTGTTGCCATTTCGGAAACGAGGGTTCCCATTTTTTCCGCAAGGTCCTGATTTTCCTGAGCAAATACCGAGATTTCTTCAAAAATTTTCGTTATCCTGTCCATATTTTTCTTGAAGCTTGCGAGATTTTCATTGAACATCTCTATCTTTTTCCCTGCCTCTACTACCTTTTCGCCTATAGAGTTGGCAAATTCGTCTGTCTTCTCCGCAAGCCTCTTTACCTCCTCAGCCACTACCGCAAAACCCCTTCCCAGTTCGCCTGCCCTCGCGGCTTCTATGGATGCATTGAGGGCAAGTATGGTGGTCTGTTCAACAATTGAATTGATTTCTTCCACCGAAGCTTTAACCTCATCAAAGGAAGCTTTCACATCGTTCAGGCTCAGGGAGAAGGTTTCCATACCTTTTTTAACCTTTTCCACCTGCTCTTTCCCTGACCTGACTGTAGCGTTAGTTTTCTCCGACTGCTTTACGAGACCTTCCATCTCATTCCGTATAAAGGACACATTTTCGGAAATGGAGCGAATGGTCTGGGTGAACTCCTCTATTGCGGTGCTGATCCTGTGGCTTGCCTCCTTAACATGGCCTATTGCCCTGTTGAAATACTCAAGGACGAACTTTGTAACTGTTCTTATGTAACTTAACTGCCACAAGCTTTTTGAAATTCGCTTTATTGTTTTCGCCCTGTTTCTTGCCTCCATGAGGCTCAATTCAGGGTCTGCACTCCTTCTCTTTGATGAGAACATACTTCTACCCCCTTAGCCGTATATTTCTTCAAGAATGTCAACACCGCATCTGAGATTTTCAAACCACGAAAGGAATCTATCAACATTTTCTCCTCTGAAGATTGCACCGTGCTGGGGGGCAAT
>JALSHX010000095.1 GCA_026982025.1 Aquificaceae bacterium
GGGTTGTCAAAGACATTTCTGCCTTCTATTGAAATATTTGAGGATAGGGATTCCATAATTGATTCATGAAGGTCCCCCTTAAAATCAAGCTTTCCGAGCTCAATGTCGTATCCGCACGCTTCCTCAACCAGTCTTCTGGCTATCTCCTTTCTCACTCCCCTGTAAATCATTCTTTCAATAACCCTCTGAGCTCTCAGGGAGAATTGATCCGAGTCCTCGGGCACATCTCCCCGCTCCTCCTGCCCCTTAACCGTTTTCATGACCTCATTTATCGTTGTCTTTAATCTCTCAAGCTCTTCGTAAACCTTCATCTTTTCTTCAAGCTCTTTCTGGAATTCACCCTCCTCCTCAGGAATTCCCACCGTTATTTCAAGAAGGGTTGAAGAGAAGAAGGGGAGATATTTAAACTTTTTCTTTTTAACTACCCTTGAGGAGAGGACGAGAGCGTTATCACCGTAAGTCCTTTTCAGCTCTTCAACAGCTTCCTGAAGGGACCCCACTACTATCTTTTCAGTCCTCATCCACTAATCCTAATATCTTCATATTCAATTGTTTTTCAAGTTCATTATAGGATAAAACCGCTAACTGCGGTAGGTATGGCTCAAGAGCCTTTCTTATATACCTCCTCAGATTTCCCGAAGTAAGTAAAACAGGTGATGCCTGAAACTGAATGAACTTTTCAATCTCTTTTGATATCTTGTTTGAAAGTTTATTCAACACTATGTCAATAAATTCGTCCTCCTTCCCTTCATTGATAAGGTGCATAAGCTTAGCCTCCGTTTTGGGAGATATGGCAATGGCGTATAGGGTGCCGTTTGTTAAATAAAGCCTTGTGATTCTCTTTGAAAGATTCTGCCTGACGAACTCCGTCAATATATCGGGATCCTTGGTCTGGTCAATGTAATCCGCAAGAGTTTCAAGGATGGTAAGGAGGTCGTTTACTGGAACTCCTTCCCTGAGAAGATTCTGGAGAACCCTGTGAACCACGCTTATGGGGACCTGTTCGGGGACTATGTCGTTTACAACCTTAGGATACTTCTTAGAAAGCCTGTCAATGAGCTCAATAACCTCGTTTCTTCCCAGAAGCTCGTGAAGATTCTTCTTGATTACCTCGGAAAGGTGCGTAATGATTGCTGTGCTTATGTCAACGACCATATATCCTTTCCTCTGAGCCTCCTCTTTGTGATCCTCGGTGATCCAGTACGCTTTGAGACCGAAGGCGGGGTCCTTTGTTTCCGTTCCCTCAACCTTTCCCCTCGCAGTTCCCAGATCAACCGCAAGGTAGTACCCCGGAAGAATCTCATACTTATCAGCCTCTATGCCTTTGATGAGAATCTGGTACTCGTTGGGTTGAAGCTTTAAGTTATCCCTTATATGAACCAGCGGAACAATAACACCGAATTCCTGAGCTATCTGCTTTCTCATGGTTCTTATTCTTTGGGGAATATCTCCTCCCTGACTCTCGTCAACATAGGGAATCAGACCGTAGCCCACCTCCATGGTAATGGCGTCCGGTTGAGGCAGAAGCTCCTCCTCGCTTTCCTCTCTTCTCCTCTGCTCCTCTCTCTTCTGCTCCTCCACCACCCGTTCAAGCTCCCTTATCTGTTTTTCCCTAAGGTTCCTGCTGAGAAGGAAGTAAAGACCTCCCAGAAGTCCCGACATAATAAAAAACGGAAGTATCGGCAAACCGGGAATGAGTCCTATAAAGAGCAATAAAGCTGATGAGAAGAGGAGAACCCTCGGCTCCTTTGAGAATTCCTCCGCAATGACATTTCCGATCTCCTCTCCCGATGAGCTTTTGGTGGTTATAATTCCCGCAGCGGTAGAGAGAATGAGAGCTGGAATCTGAGCAGCAAGCCCTTCCCCAACTGTAAGAAGCGTGTACGTATTTAAAGCGTCCATAAACTCCATACCCTTGAAAACAAGTCCGACGATTAAACCCCCCACAAGACTTAAAAAGAGTATTAGCAGAGCTGCTATGGCATCACCTCTGATAAACTTGCTGGCACCATCCATGGCACCGTAAAAAGATGCTTCCCTCTCAAGCTGTTGGCGTTTGTTCTTTGCCTCCTCCTCCGAAATCAGCCCCGCGTTCAGGTCTGCGTCAATACTCATCTGTTTTCCCGGCATTGCGTCAAGGGTAAACCTCGCTGCGACCTCGGAAATTCTCTCAGCTCCACGGGTTACAACGATAAAGTTGATGACTATGAATATTAAGAAAACTATAATTCCCACCACCACCTCTCCGCCCACCACAAACTTTCCGAATCCCTCAATTATGTGGCCCGCCGCATCAGTCCCCTCGTGCCCGTAGAGAAGTATTCTCCTTGCAGCTGCGATATTAAGAGATAGCCTCAGGAGAGTTCCGATCAGGAGTATAGTAGGAAAGGAGGATAGTTCAAGGGGTGTCTTGACGAAAAATGTAAGTGTGAGAACGGCAAGGGAAAAGGTTATACTCGTTGCGAGGAGGACATCAAGGAGAAATGCGGGAACGGGAATGATTATTGCTCCAAGAATTATTACGAATGCTATAAGGACCCAGCCTTCGCGATACTTCATACCATTTCCGTAAACCCGCCCTCTTTCCAAATTTTAACACTATATTTCTTTCCTATGGATTGGTCGGAGCTGATAAATACTGCACCTGAGAAGTGTGGCGTCTATATTTTCAAAGGAAAAAACAGGCCAATTTACATAGGAAAAGCAAAGAACATTAAAAAAAGGCTCCAGCAACATTTAAAGCTTTCCCAGTCGGAACCCAAGGAGTTCGCAATCTTTAAAGATACAAAGGAGATTGAATGGATTATAACGAGAAACGAGTTTGAAGCCCTCGTCCTTGAAGTTGACCTCATCCAGAGCCACAAGCCGAAATACAATGTATTACACAAGTACGGAGGGGGGTATCCCATGCTTTTGATTACCGACGAACCTTTCCCGACGGTAAAGATAGTCAGAGGTACTGACCACGAAGGTTTCCTGTACGGTCCCTTTCTTCAGGCAAAGAAGGCTTACAAGGTAAAAAGGCTGATCCACAGAACCTTTAAGCTGAGGACATGCGACCCTCTTCCGGTGAGACAGGAACCCTGCATGGATTACCACCTCGGTTTGTGCTCCGCTCCCTGCTGCGGATACATAGGTAAGGAAGAATACGCCCTTAGCGTGGAAGGAACAAAGGCACTGCTATCTGGGGAGGTTTCCTGGATACTTCCCAAGCTCTATGAAATGATTGAAACATACTCTAAAGAGATGCTCTTTGAAAAGTGTGCGGGAATAAGGGATCAGATAAATGCCCTTGAAAATATAACCCGAGGGCAAACGGTTTCAGGACTTCCCCACAAAAGTGCGGACTTTATTTACAGGGTCGGTCGCCGGATCGGAATGTTCCTAATAAGGGGTGGAAAGCTCATCAGCAAGGAGATTTACGACCTTGAGAGAGAAGAAGACATTGAGGAGTTTATTCTCGGGTATTACTACTCAAACATTATCCCCGAGCTGATAGTACTCAATTTTAGACTTCCCTCAGATATTGAAGAGTGGCTCTTTAACAGATCCGGCAAGAGGGTTCGTATTACAAGTGAAATACATCCGGACCTTCTTTCTCTTGCGGAAGAAAATGTAAAAGAGAACCTTTATCCGGGAGCTCTTGCCGTGGAATTTGAAGCAAAACTGGGAATTCCCGTTCCCTCAATTATTGAGGGGTTTGACATATCTCACTTCTTCGGTGAAGACATTGTAGGAAGCTGTGTGGTATGGGAAAGGGGGACTATGAATAAAAAGAGGTACAGAAGGTACAGGGTGAGGACCGTAAGGAGCATTGACGATTACGGCGCCCTTGAGGAAGTCTTAA
>JALSHX010000096.1 GCA_026982025.1 Aquificaceae bacterium
TACCGGGGGTTGAGCTAACCCGGGAGGACACCCTATCCCTTTGAGGTTCTTCATAAGCTAATCATCTCCTCAATTGTCAGAGCAACGCTTTCTGCAAGGGCATTCAGGTTATATCCACCTTCAAGGGCAAAGAGGGTCGGTGCTCCAAGGTCCTTGGAAGTTTTTAAAATGGACCTCGCTATTCTGCCTATCCCTTTTGTGGAAACATTGAGGTATGTGAGAGGATCGTCGCTGTGGAGGTCATAACCCGCCGATACAAGGACGAAGTGGGGACTGAATTCTTTCATGACCTTCGGGAGGGTATTTTCGTAAAGGGGAACTACCTCACTGTCTCCTGCTCCCGCAGGTAGGGGGAGATTGAGTGTAAAGCCCTCTCCCTTGCCCGCCCCCCTCTCCGACGGTCCTCCCGTGCCCGGGTAAAAAGGGTACTGATGGGTTGAGAAGTAAAAAACGGTGGGGTCCGTGTAGAAAGCCCTCTGGGTTCCGTTGCCGTGATGGGCATCAAAGTCAATTATAAAAACCCTTTCCTTTCCCCTACTCTGCAGATACCTTGCTCCGACGGCTACGTTATTAAAGAGGCAAAAGCCCATTGCCTTTGCATGCTCCGCGTGGTGCCCTGGGGGTCTGAGGGCACAGAAAACCGTTTCAACCTCACCCTTCATTATCCTGTCAATTCCTTCAAGCACCCCTCCCACAGCCCTCAGAGCCACCTCGTAGCTGTCCTCAACAGCGTAAGTGTCAGGGTCAAGGTATCCGCCTCCCGACTGGCAGAAATCGTGAACCTCCTGAATATAGCTTTTATCGTGTACGAGGGAAATATCTTCTGGGTTTGCTCTTCTGGGCTCAATGAGGTGAAGATTTCCGAGGATTCCTTTTTTATCAAGCCCCTCGGATATGGCAATGAGCCGTTCCTTCCTCTCGGGATGGTCGGGGTAGTGGTGCTTGAGGAAAAACTCGTCGTAAACAAACCCGGTTTTCATGGTTCTTCTATTATAGGTTAGGTATCAGCGATAAAGGTTTTTCTCCATAATGTAGCTCTCTACGGCTTCAGGCACCATGAATTTGATGGAAAGGCCTTTTTTAATCCTCTGCCTGATCTCCGATGCGGAAATGTCAATCCGCCTCACGCTAATGAGCTTGTAGTCCGCTCCTTCCTTGAGGGCGGGAAACCTCTCCCTGAAATAATCCCTTAGCCTGTCCATAAGACCCCCCCTTTCAACTACGAGGAGCCTGGACAGGGATGTTATGGTATCCGGTTCCCTCCACCTGTGAAGAGAAAGGACCGAGTCCGCTCCCAGAATTATCCACGGCCTTTCTTTAAGTTCCTTTTTAAGCTCACGCAGGGTGTCCACCGTGTAGGAGATTCCTCCCCTTCTGATCTCCCGGTCATCTACGGAAAAGCCTTCCGATCCCGAGATGGCTATTTCTACCATTCTCAGTCTGTCTTGGGCACCCGCCTCGGGCGCGTTCTTTAGAGGTGCTTGATTAGCGGGAACGAAAATCAATTTCTCCATCCCCGTTTTTTCAAGAACATCCCTCGCAACTATGAGATGACCAACATGAATGGGGTCAAAACTGCCTCCAAATATCAGAGTCATGCCGATAATTATATGTAAGGAATGTCTCTGAAAAATAAGCTGCTTCTTAGCACATTCTCCGTAGCTTTCACAATGTCGGTGATAACCCTCGTTATTTTCATCGTCCTCTTAATGTATCACCTTAACTCAAAAGTTGATTCCCTTTATAACGACACGACCAAAACTATGTCCTTTATTCAAAAAACCCTTGCTAAAAACTCCCGTGAGGTGGTAAGGGAGCTGAAGGAGTGTCCCGAGAGGGATTACGACAACTACATGATTCTTGAGGAGGAGGGGATACTTCTGGGAAGGGTTCGCAACTGCATGTTTTTCGGCACGAGGTTTTCGGAGGCTGTGGGATTTACCGCTTCGGTGAACGGCATGGACTGGTTCATAATGTACAGCAGAGACCTCCTCGAAAGATACACCAACAACGACAGGGAGTTTCTTGACAGGTTTCTAAAGGGAAAAAGGGGAGACGAGGATTACATAGTGGAGGGAAGTTTCAGTCTCAGGCTCGTGAGAATAGCCAAGAGGATGGCCGGCTACAAGGTAATAGATACCTACAGAACCATGCTAATTGACTATCCAATTTTACTAAAAGGTGACCTTTCCATCGGTAAGGTTGTCTTTGTTAAGGACTTTACGCCTGTCCTCCTTGAAACAATCCTTACACCCGCGGTTTTCATTTTTTACAGCATCTCTCTCGTTGCAATCCTGTCTACGATACTGCTTTTACTGTTTAACAGAATAGTTAAAGAAATACTCTTTCTCAGGGAGGCTACAGCAAAGTTTAAGGAAAAGGACTTTTCCGAAATTCAGGAAATCAACGAGATGGTCAAAAAGACCAGAAGCAGGGATGAGCTTTTTTACCTCAAAAGATCCATTCTTGATATGGCTCAGGAGCTTGAGGCTACCCTCAACCAGCTAAAGTCGGAGAGGGACCAGTTTGAGGAGATGGCTTATACCGATCCCCTAACGGGGCTTGCAAACAGAAGGTTTTTTATGAAAGAAGCGGAGCAGTTTTTCCAGTACGCCAGGAGGTATAACGAACCCATAACATTAATAATGCTTGACATTGACGATTTTAAGCTTATAAACGACACTCACGGACACGATGTCGGTGATAAGGTTTTGAAGAACCTTGCACAAGTGATCAGAAACAACATAAGAAAGTCGGATATAGCTGCTCGCTACGGTGGTGAGGAGTTTATAATCCTACTTCCTTCAACGGACGAAAACGGAGCACTTCTGGTTGCAGAGAGAATCAGGCAGGACTTCAAGAACACATCGGTCAGTATCAACGGTGAAAGTGTCAGTACCACCGTCAGTGTGGGAATAGCAACCATGGGCGAGTCTAATGAGTTTGAGGAACTAATAAAAAAGGCGGACTCCGCTCTATACGAGGCAAAAAAGCAGGGCAAGGACAAAGTGGTGGTGTTTAAGGATGAAAGAGAGGAACTTCAAGAGCAGGGTTCCCCAGTGCCCGAATCACAAAACTTTCAATAGCTCTCTTGTGAGTTTTTGAGAGGTGCAACTGTTTTTTCAGAAAGGTGTGAAATAAAACACCCGAGGTTTCAAGACCCAGACCCCGCTCTTCAATTACTTTTTCACGCCAGCTCTTAATTTTCCCGTTTAGGGCCTTCACCAACGGATTCCTTACTTCACCAACCTCTGCCCTTTTCCTTCCTACGAACTGGTAGCCCCTGACTCTCCCTTCAAGAAGAAAGACCTTTACCACATAGGGACCCTTATCAACCCGTATTTCCTCCTCAGCATCCTCAAAGATTCCTCCCGAGCCTGCGGTGACCGTTCTTGTTTTAACCGCGTTGTAATCAACGAGTCCGGGATTTGGGGCGTGCCTGCCCGCTATGTTTAAACCCGCTATGAATCCAGACTGCTGTGCCGGGGGAAAGAGAGCAATCCATCTGTGGTTTCCCCATACATCAATTCCCGATGCAATGTCCCCTGCCGCGTACACATCCGGATCTGATGTTTGCTGAAACTCGTTAACCAGAACACCGCCTGCAGGGCGGTTGAGTTTGTGATCCATGTGAATCTTTATGTCCGTTCCCTCCACGAGGTAAGTTCTCGGTCTCACTCCCGTTGATAGAATAACGAGGTCCGCTGGTACTGTAAAGGACTTGTCAGAGCCCCTTTTTCTCAACTCAACTGCC
>JALSHX010000097.1 GCA_026982025.1 Aquificaceae bacterium
CGCCACCTGGAAGACCGACCCGCCGGTCTATGATGATGTTATTGAGGAGATCAAAGAATGGCTTTCCCGACAGATATCCCGTTTAAAGGACATGGGTTTAAAGGACGGGGACAACCTAATAGTGGACCCCGGCATCGGTTTTGGCAAACTTCCAGAACACAACATTGAGATAATAAACAGGCTCCGTGAGCTCAGGATTCTCGGAAGGCCTATTCTAATAGGTGTTTCACGAAAGTCTTTTATAGGTGCGGTTATTGAGGCATTTCTTGGAAAAAAGAGCAAACCGGAGGAGAGGCTTGGGGGTAGCCTCGGGGCAACCGCATGTGCCGTCTTAGAAGGAGCCTCAATCGTCAGAACCCATGATGTGGCACAGACGAGGGAATTCCTTGCCCTCCTTGATGCAGTGAGGACGATGAATGCTGTTTGATCTTATAAAGGAGCTTTTCGGACTCAGGGACCTCATTGATATTCTGACCGTAGCTCTATTTATATACGGAATCATCTACTTTCTCGTTGAGACGAGAGGATTCCAGCTCCTTAGGGTCCTTCTCTTTGCAGGTATATTCTGGTTCCTTGCGGAGATAATTCAGCTCAGAACCCTCTCCTGGATGTTTGAAAAGCTCTGGACCATAGGACTTTTTTCAATTGTGGTAATTTTTCAGCCGGAGATAAGAAAAGCAATAGCAAGAATAGGTGAAAGGACCAGGGTTATCAAGCTTTCTTCCCTTGAGGAGAGAACGATTGAAAGGATCGTTCGTGCATGCAGGTTTATGTCAGACAGGCAGATGGGAGCTCTGATCGTTCTGGAGCGGTCTCACAATGTTGAGGACACGGTGGAGGGGTGCGTTTATCTTGATGCTGGAGTGACCGTTGAGCTAATTATAACCCTCTTTTATCCGATGACCCCCCTTCACGATGGTGCAATCATTATTAGAGGGGATCGGATAGCCTATGCTTCATGCGTCCTTCCCCTCTCAAGAACAGCGGATCTTCCCAAGAAGTACGGAACTCGCCACAGGGCTGCCCTCGGCATCTCGGAGGAAACCGATGCGGTGGCGGTTGTGGTCTCCGAAGAAACAGGAGAAATTTCTCTTGCGGTCGGGGGTAAACTTTTCAGGAACCTTGATCCTGAGCAGTTGAGGGATATGCTGACCGAACTGATGGGACTCGGAGATGAGGTGGTTTAGGTTTATCTTTATTACCCACTGGAAGTATAAGCTGTCCGCCGTTTTTATTTCCGTTATCCTCTGGGGTGTTGTAAACTTCGGAGGAAGAACTGCCATAACCCTCTCAAGGTATGTAGAAGTAAAGGGCGGAACTCCTGAATTCTCCTACTCCGTTTATCCGGAAAGAGTTGACCTTACAGTATATGTTGTTGAAAGGCTTATACTTTCAAAGTTTATAGGGGAGGTAAGGGTTTATGTTGATGTGTCCGACATTAAGAATTCCGGAACTTACACGCTTAAAGTTATTTCCGACTCTCCGTTTCCTATACTGATACATCCCACCGGCGTGGAACCGCCGGTGGTTAAGGTAAAGGTCAACCGCAGGAGAATGAGCTTCCGCAACCGCAGGAACCGGTAGCATTGGGATTTCTTATGGTGAATCCTCCACCCATGAAGTCAACAACATAGTCAAGTTCAGCACCGTTGACATAAGGCATTGAGAAGGAGTCTATGACGACCTTGACTCCCTGATGCTCAAACACATGGTCGTTATCATCTATGTTCTCATCAAATCCCATTGCGTACTGGAATCCGGAGCATCCTCCGGGAACCACCCTGACTCTGAGTATGGGATTTTCAATGTTGTTCTCCTTTGCAACTTTGAGGATCTCCTCTGCCGCCTTGTCACTTACCTTAAAGGTCATCGTTGCCTGCTGCTGTTCCATACTATTAACCTCCTTTATAAGATTTTGCTTATAAGATACTACTTCAAGATATCCTCTTTATGATTTGAGTCAATGGGTAGAACACAAGTCCCCCAACGAATCCCGCAAAAAAAGTGATGAGAATTAGCATGCCAAGAGGCAGTTGAGGGCTTGAAACCTCCCCGAAGAACCTCACCGAAACTACCGTTTCGGAGTTGATGAGGAAAAAGTAAAGGCAAAGACCGAAGATTAGAAGAAAGGAGGCACCCAGCAGTAAATTCTTCATTCCTTAAGATTTTTAACCATGTACTTGAGAAGTTCAAGGGCGTTTACCGAAGAGGCGGGGTCAGCCTTTCCCATCCATGCAATGTCGTAGGCTGTTCCGTGATCGGGGGAGGTTCTCGGGAAAGGAAGTCCGAGGGTTGTATTTACGCCTTCTCTGAAGGCGTAGATTTTGAACGGTATCAATCCCTGATCGTGATACATGGCTAAGAAGACATCGCAGGTGCCGGGGTCAACGAAAGCGGAGTCGGGAGATAGGGGACCCTTGACTTTGATTCCTTGATTACTCAGGTCTTCAACGGCGGGAGCTATCTCGTCAATTTCCTCCCTACCGAATTCACCCATCTCTCCCGCGTGGGGGTTCAATCCCAGCACTCCGATGGTGGGTTCAGCTTTAAAAAACCTTTTGTACTCTCTCCAGACGACCATCACCCTTTTGATTATTCTTTTCTTACTAACAAGATTGATTGCATCCCTCAGGGGAAGATGGGTTGAAAGGGGTACAACTCTTATTTTTCTTGAATACATCATCATGATAAATTCATCGGTTCGGGTGGCATTTGCCAGATACTCCGTCTGACCGGGGAAATTAAAACCGGCCTTTTTAGACCAGTACTTGCTGATGGGCATGGTGAGGATTCCGTCAATCTCACCAGTCAGGCAGTCTGCAAGGGCACGGGCGAGGGAACTTAGGGCTACTCTGCCCGATGCGAGGGAGGGTTTTTCCCAACCTCTCTGATATCCGATGTCAATTAAGAAAACTCCCGGTGATTTGGCCTCCGAAGGGGAATCAACTTCTTTGGCTCCGACTGCAGCACCGGTTAGGTCTTCTGCGGACTTTAAAACATCCCGGGGGATGTAGATTATATGGGCAAAATCGTCCTCCATAACACCTCTGAGCTTGGTAATTAATTCCGGTCCGACCCCTGCTGGGTCTCCGCAGGTTATTGCAATTTTATTCACTGAACTCCGCACCGCAGTTTTCCGTTTCCCAGACAACGACTTTTTGAATTGTGGGGAATTTTTCCTTCATCCTGCTGTAAATCCATCTTGCAACATTCTCGGCGCTGGGAGAAAAATCAAATATGTCGTTTAGTAATGTGTAGTCAGGCAGGATCTCCTTCAGTTCTCTGTCAACCTCTACAAAGTCAACTCCCATACCGCCCTCGTCAAGCTCACTTGCGCCTATATAAACCTCAACCTCCCATGTGTGCCCGTGCAGAGGCTCGGGCTTTCCGTGGTAGCTTGTTAGAAAGTGAGCGGCGTTAAACTTTCTCCTCACCCTGATCGTCCACGGCATACTTTCTCGCCTCTTTGAACATGGATTTGGATCTGTACATCCTTTTGTCCGCAATGTCAAGGAGTTCATTGAGGGAATGCCCATCCCTCGGAAAACAGGCGTAGCCCACACTCAGAGTAACATCAATCTCTCCGTAAGATACCTTAAGGTCTCCTACGAGTCTGTTTACGATTTCAAGAACATTTGAGCCTTTTTCGGCAGGGAGAACCACAAGAAATTCATCCCCTCCCCACCTTGCTATCATGTCATACTCCCTCAAGCTCATTCTGAGTTTATCCACCACCTTTTTGAGA
>JALSHX010000098.1 GCA_026982025.1 Aquificaceae bacterium
GTGAGCACCCGTTATGAGGAGGGAATTTTTAGGGTGGAAGTTGAAGTAAAAGAGGGGGAAGGGTAACGCTGAGGTAACTCCGCCTCCCTATTATTAAAAACACAAAAGAAGGAGGTAGGAAAAATGAAGAAAAAGATAATACTCGGGATGGCGGTTTTCGGAGCCGGTTTTTACCTTACCTCCTGCGGGGATTCGTCCGCAGGGTCCGGAACCGTAGCCCTCTATGCTACCGACGCTCCCCTTGACGGTGCCTCCCGCGTGGAGGTGGGAATCAAACAGATAAGGCTTGAGCACACGGGAACGGGGCTCTCCTGTGTAGTCTTTGCACCACAGGA
Organism: Aquificaceae bacterium; assembly: GCA_026982025.1. GTDB lineage: Bacteria > Aquificota > Aquificia > Aquificales > Aquificaceae > Hydrogenivirga. The sequence goes on from JALSHX010000098.1 coordinate 336, forward strand.
TCCCTATCGTGTGGATCTCACGGACCTTCAGGGGACAATGCAGTTACTTGACCTCTCCAACTGTCCCGAAGGTGAGTACAACAGGCTTGTGGTTACCATGGAGAAGGAGCCGGTGGAGGTGATAATTGATTACAACAAAGACGGAACGCCCGAAGCTTACACCTGTTCGCTCATGGACTACGAGCCCAACGACCACGGTCACAAGCCGATCCTCCCCAACAGAACCCAGTGCAACCCCGACCCCAGCGCCAACGAGTGTTACATATATGTGACGGGAGAGGTAAATGTCCTTGCGAACCGGACCACGGATGTTGCCCTTGACTTCAGCGTCAAGGACTCGGATATTGAGATTGACGATTCGGTTTCACCTCCCGCCTGCACGGTTTCCTTCAAGGTTTACCCCCTCCACGAGAGGGAGATGGAAGACCACATGGAGAAAGAAGGAAAGGAGTACGAGATTAAGGGGGTTATTGCTGAAAACTCACTTGATATTGACGCAAACACCTTCCAGCTCATCCACAACGGTATGACCTTCACGGTCAACTACTCCGATAACATAGGTACCGGAATTGATCAGCTCCTAACCCTTGCTCTTGGGAGGACCCTGACGGTGGAGGCTGAGTGCTCGGACTTTGACATTAACACAGCAACCTGCACTGCTGAGGAGATAGAGGTAAAGGCCGAGGGGACTGCTCTTAATGTTGACCCGGCGGGTATGACCCTGTCCATTGACTTTGATGGAGACAACAACGGAGATATAAATGTTCAGGTCAGCGGTGAGATGGAAGGAGATGTTCAGGACGGCAAGTGGGTTGAGCTTGAGCTTACCGGCTACGATGAGAGTACTGACATGTACATCGCCGACGAGGTTGAGGAGGAGCACGATAAAGACCACATGAAGTAATAAGGAGCTCTTTCTACCCCCTCCCTTTCCTCTTTTTCTTTTTTTATAATTTTTTTAATGCTCAAAATAAGGAAAAAAGCCCTTGATAAAATCCTAACTCAAGCCGAGAAGGATTATCCCTACGAGACCTGCGGTCTATTGCTCGGTAAGATTCAGGAAGATCTCAGGATAGCCTTTGGCGCCTTTGAGACACCGAACGCCAATCCGGATCGCAAGAACGACCGCTACGAGATAGATCCCAAGGATTACATGAGGGCGGAAGACAGGGCGAGGGAGTTCGGGCTTGAGATAGTAGGGGTTTACCACTCCCACCCGGATCACCCCGACCGCCCTTCCGAGTTTGACCGCCAGAGGGCTTTTGAAGGATTTTCCTACATAATCGTTTCCGTAAAGGGGGGGAAGTGGGTATCCTACAGGAGCTGGGAACTGAAGGGAGAAGTGTTTGAGGAAGAGCCTGTGGAGGTCTTCGGCTGAGCGATGGGAGTGAGCGAACTTGCAAGGGCTCTGAGGGAGATAGGTTTTGGGGAAGTTTATATGAGGGAAGGTTTAAGGAAAGCAAAAACTGCGGTTGCAGAGCCACCAAAGGAGGAACTCTTAAGGAGCCTTTTTGACAGTTACAGAGACTGCAAAAAGTGTGATCTTCACAAAAGCAGGTCTCAGGTTGTTTTCTGCGATGGTGATCCCCGCTCCCCGATCGTCTTTGTGGGAGAAGCTCCGGGAGAAGAGGAGGACAGGCAGGGTAAGCCCTTTGTGGGAAGGGCGGGTCAGTACCTCAACAAAAAGATTGAGGAGGTGCTGGGACTGAGAAGGGAGGAAGTGTACATCACCAATGTATGCAAGTGCAGACCTCCCGGCAACAGAAAACCTCTTCCGCAGGAAATCGGTTCCTGCTTTCCCTATCTAAAGAGGGAGCTGGAGATCATCAAGCCGAGGGTTATCTGCTGTCTGGGAGCCACGGCGGGGGAGGGAATTCTTGGAAGGAAGCTTTCAATTACAAAGGTCAGGGGAAAAGTGTACAGCTATCCCTTTGATCCTTCCGTTCAAGTTCTTCTTACATACCACCCCGCTTACATCTTGAGGAATCCTAAGGCGGACGGTGAATTCACCGAAGATCTGAGAACCCTCAAAGAGATTGCAGGCGTTTGAAAAGTTGAGTTGCTATTGCCCTTTTGATGAGAAGGTGATCGCCCATCAGCTTTCTGAGGATCTTTTCAAGAAAACCTACGGGCAGAAGGTTCTGGGGCGACCTCATGTCCCTGATAGGATCCGAGGCAAAGAGGGGTAAAGTTGATGCGGTTTTGTCTGCAAGCTCCACCGCCGTTTTAAGTCCTACCCCCGCTCTCACTTCAAGCCTGACCAGACCGGAAAATCCCTCCTGCTTTCCTATGCGGACATACCATGTAAACTTATCAAGTCTTCTTGTTTCTTTGCCTTGTTCCTTTCCTTTCGGGTGAAGCTTTACAATGGGTGTTCTCTCAAATATGTTCAGTTCCCTCAGCACCCGGTTTTCTTTTTCGGGTATGTAATTCTTTCTGTGGGTTTTAACCAAACCTATAAGGGGTGGGGTTTCACCTTCTGGTGTGTAGTGAAGGTTCCCGTCCGCGATGATTAGGTCCGGTTTTCTTTCTCTCATTACCTCAAGGGCGACTTTCAGCTCCTCCCTTCTCATCAGGTTTATGGCTGTTGAGGAAGTATCATCCCGGGTGTTCAGAAGGTTAAAGGTGATGCTAAAGTTTCCCAGTTCAAAGCTGAAGGTCCCTTCAACTCCCTGCGGGGCACCGTGAAGAATAAGATAGCGCCTGACCACAGCCTTAGCGAGGGAATCAGCGAGCGTGTTTACCCTGCCGGGCTCTGTGATTATAGCTCCCGCACCGATTGAGAGAAAAGTTCCCCTGAATGTTTTTCCTCCGCTACCTTCAAGGTAAACACCCTGCTCAAACCTCAGGACTCCGTCAACAAATGCGACCCTCAGGTTACCCCCCGTCTTAGGAGAAATAGGCTTCCATTCTTTAGTCTCAATGTAGGGGTCCTCAATTTCCTGAGATTCCTCAAGGAGCGATTCCTGAGCTTGCGGAGTTTCCCACTGGTCAGGAATTAGCCTAAACCCTTCGGGAAGGCGAATGCTCACTCCACAACTCCCATAGAAGTTTTTTAAGTTCCTCAATCCCTTCTCCCGTCATGGAGGAAACTGCGTGGAATTTCAAGCCCATACCTTCAAATATACTCCTAAGTTCCTTTAATTTTTCTCTTTTGCTCAGTGAATCAATCTTGTTTGCAACCACCAGCCGGGGTTTCTCTGCAAGGTCTTTCCCGTAGTGTTTCAGCTCCCTGCTGACGGCATTAAAGGCTTGAACGGGCTCAGCGGTGGCACCATCGGAGACATCAATCAGGTGCAGTAGAATTCTCGTCCTCTCTATGTGTCTGAGAAAATCATAACCCAGACCCTTACCTTTGTGGGCGTCTTCAATTATTCCCGGGATGTCTGCTACAACCAGTCTTCTTT
>JALSHX010000099.1 GCA_026982025.1 Aquificaceae bacterium
ACGATCTCCCTCACCATGCTCAGGTCATCTTTCAGCAGTTGCAAGCTCTGACCCTCCCATCCCCAGATGAGGTCAATGTTTATATTCTCAAAGCCGGCCGTTCTTGCCATTTCAATGGACCTGAGGGAGTCTCCCCGAGAGTGGAGCCTTCCCAAAACCCTCAGGCCTTTTCGGGAGAAGGACTGAACTCCGATGCTAATCCTGTTAACTCCAATGTCCCTGTATCCCTTAAGCTTTTCAAGGTCAAGGGTCTCCGGATTTGCTTCAATTGTTATCTCGCAAACCTCCGAAAGGTCAAAGGTTTTATCAAGGGAGGTCAGAAGGCGGTCAAGGAGAGTGGGCTCGAGGAGGCTCGGAGTTCCTCCGCCGAGATAAATCGTAGAAGGTCTGCCAAAACCTTCGCTCCTGAGCTTAGCCTCTTTAACGAGAAGGTTTACGTACTTTTCTCTAAAGCTTTCCTTTCCCGTGAGGGAGAAAAAGTCACAGTAGGGACACCTGTATGTGCAGAAGGGAATGTGAATGTAAATCCCTGAGTTCATTCTTCATAATTTATTTCCGACTCCTTCTTGAGGAGGGGTATTGACAGTACATACTCCCTGTGTATGCTCTGAAGGATTCCCACGAGTATGGAGAGTGTAATCATTGAGCTACCTCCGAAGCTTACAAAGGGCAAGGGAATTCCGACCACAGGAAAGAGCCCGAGAGCCATAAGTATGTTGATTCCGAACTGAAAAAGCATAAGGGCAAATACACCTGAGACGAACAGGAGCTCCGACCTGTTCAGGGAGAACTTAGTATAGCTTAAAATTCTCCACAGAAATAAAAAAATAGCGACCACAAGAATGAAGGTACCAAGAAACCCCATCTCCTCTCCGATTACCGAGAAAATGAAGTCCGTGTGGCTTTCCGGGAGAAAGGCAAGCTGGGATTGGGTTCCCTTCATAATACCCTTTCCCGTTAGCCCGCCCGAACCTATGGCAATGACCGACTGAATTAGCTGGTACCCGCTACCAAGATAATCGCTGTAAGGATCTATAACAGCAAGGATCCTTTTCTTTTGATAGTCCTTCATGAGATTCCACATCAGAGGAACCGCAAGGGAAAACAGAACAATCAAGGCAACGGCATACCTCAAGGGCATGCCTTTTACGAAGATCATCACGGCAAGGGGAACGAAATAGGTTGCAGCGGTTCCTAAATCCGGCTGTTTGAAGGTAACCACCGCGGGAATGGCAAAGGCAAGGGTAAGGAGAAGTATCTTTCTATCCCTTAATTTCTTAATGTGGGGGATGAGGTATGCTGACAGGAGCAGTAGGGAGAGTTTCATGAACTCCGATGGTTGAATGTTGATAAAGCCCAGACTGAGCCACCTCCTTGCTCCAAAGACCTCCCTTCCCGTTGCAAGAACCAGAATAAGCAGAAACAGAACGAAGAGGTACACGTAAAGGGAGAGGTCAAGGAGGCTTCTGAAGTTTTCCCTTGAAAATAAAAGAATCATGATCCACCCGAGGGCTATGTAAAAGAGATGCTTTTTAAAGAGAAGGGGCATACCTTCGCTGACTGAGGCACTCATAACACCGAGTACCCCAAAAACCTGAATTATTAGAAGAAGACCCAGCAGATACCAGTCAAGCCCTCTTAAGACCTCCCGAAATTGCATTTACAACTCTTATATTATCACCCTCCCTGAGAACTTCCCTTTCAGTGACCACCTCCCCGTTTTTAACCACGAGGGATGCAGCGGGAGAAAGCCCCAGTTTTTTTAGCAATTCTCCCGCCCTTATTTCCTTTTCTTTAATTACAATAAGTTTCCCTCTGTAAAGAACTTCTATGGACATCTTGAAGTATCTGATTCTACCGCATCCATGGCGTCAAGGAAAGCTTCAAAAGGTCCCATGTTTCTCATTGCCACCATCTTGGGTCCCTTAAACTTAAGCCTTCCGAACATCATAGCCTTCATGGGACCGAACTCCTTTCTTCCCATTTCCATCCAGCGTTTTGTGTCCGCGTACATCAGAAAGTCGTCACCAGTCCTTTCGTCCTTCGCCCATCCACCGTAAACGCACATAGCCTTGTCGTTTTCGTTCTTAATGGTGAGCTGAACCTTTTTATCCTTTCCGCAGTCCTTCCTGTAAAGAAAAAGCTTTCTCTCGGGCACTCCCTTCCACGATCCGTTGGCACCCAGATCGTTAAGCAACTGTGGTGTGTTGTTCCACACCTCACAGAAAGCCTTTGCCCACTCCGCATCCATAAAAACGGGCTGTGCCCAGAGGGTGGAAGCACCAAAGACAGCCCCTATCAAAAACTTCTTCATCCTCTCACCTCCGTTACTTATTCAGATATTATTTAAAACCCTTGAGCCAAGCCACTTAGATAAGTTTTTTTAATGGAATAAGAATTTTTAAAAATATTTTTATATTCTAATCATCATCGTAAACCACACCGCCTTCGGCGGTGTAAAAAGGAGATTCAAAGGAGGAATAGTAGTAAGGTGTATAGGCAACAAACTCACCCGCACATGTGTCCACACCTTTAAAGACCGCCCTAACTCCCATCTTTTTCCTCAACTCCCTAATCTCCTTTTCCTTCTTTCCCGTGATTTCTGCAATCTCCCGGTCAGAGTATCCAGCCTCTTTAGCCCTCCTCAGAAGGTCCTGAGTTAATTCTCCTTTTTTAAGCTCCGCCTCAAGCTCAATAATCTGGCTAATGTTGTGAAGAAACCATGGGTCAATACTTGTCATTTCGTAAACATCTTCAACTTTCCAGCCCTTTCTGAAAGCTTCCGCAATGTACCAGATCCTTTCTTCGTTGGGAACCCTCAGATTCCTGACCAAGTCATTATCTTCACACTCAATTTTCGGGAAGGAAAGCCCGTATCTGTCAAGCTCAAGGCTTCTAACCGCTTTAAGGAAAGCCTCTTTGAATGTCCTTCCTATAGCCATAACCTCTCCCACGGACTTCATCATGGTTGTGAGTGTCTGATCAGCGTCGGGAAACTTTTTAAAGTCAAATCTGGGAATCTTTACCACCACATAATCAATTGAAGGCTCAAAGGATGCCGGAGTGAAACGGGTAATGTCGTTTTTAAGCTCGTCAAGGGTGTAGCCCACCGCAAGCTTTGCCGCCACTTTGGCGATGGGAAAGCCGGTTGCCTTGGAGGCGAGTGCGGAGGAACGAGAAACCCTCGGATTCATCTCAATCACATAAAAATCACCGTCCCGTGGATTAACAGCAAACTGGATGTTTGAACCTCCTGTGTCAACGCCTATCTCCCTGATCACGGCTATTGACGCATCCCTCAAGAGCTGGTACTCTTTGTCGGTGAGGGTCTGGGCGGGTGCAACGGTTATTGAGTCCCCTGTGTGAACACCCATTGGGTCAAAATTCTCAATGGAGCAGACAATTATCACATTGTCCGCCCTGTCCCTTATAACTTCAAACTCAAACTCCTTCCACCCTATAAGGGATCGGTCAAGAAGGACCTGATGAATTGGCGATGTCTTGAGGGCGACCTCTACCTTTTCCCTAAATTCCTCCGCATTGTAGGCGATTGATCCACCCGTTCCTCCGAGGGTGAAGGCGGGTCTGAGGATCACCGGAAATCCTATCTTTTTAACAGCATCAAAGCCCTCCTCAAGACTTGAGACAACCGCACTTTCGGGCACCTTAAGCCCTATGTTTTTCATCGCTTCCCTGAAGAGGTCCCTGTCCTCTCCCTTTTTTATCGCTTCGTAGTTTGCCC
>JALSHX010000100.1 GCA_026982025.1 Aquificaceae bacterium
AGCGTCCCTCAACTTTCTTATCTCCTCACCGCATAATGCCTCCGCCTCGGGAATATTGGGCGTCACCACCTCTGCAAGAGGTATAAGCTCCTTTACAAGAACCTCAACGCTGTCCTCGGCAAGCAGCCTGTCTCCGCTCTTTGCAACAAAGACGGGATCAACCACAAGGTTTGGTATCTCAAAGTCCCTGATGGCTCTGACCACCTCAAGAAGAATCTCCCTGTTTGAAAGCATGCCCGTTTTTGCTGAATCAACGCCTATATCCTCCGCCACAGCCTTTATCTGGTCGTAAACCGCCTTTGGCGGTAAGTCGTAAACTCCGTATACTCCGACGGTGTTCTGAACGGTCACAGATGTAATAGCGGTCATGCCGTAGGCTCCAAGGGCAGTGAAAGTTTTTAGGTCCGCTTGAATCCCCGCTCCTCCACCGCTGTCCGAACCCGCAATGGTCAAAACCCTGAAAAGACCCATAGAGTTAATATAGCTTAGAAGAAGCCCCCGATTATGAAGTGAACCCGTGAGGGAGCCCTGTCTCCCGGCACAGGTTTCGTCTTCCACGCCCAATCAAGCCTTAGAGGAGCCATAGGAGTTATAAACCTGATTCCTATTCCGTATCCTCCCCTCCAGTTCTCAATTTTAAAGTCCTCAATCCTGTCCGCACCGAGACCGGTGTCGTAAAAGAGAGCGAAGTAAAGGAGCTTGTGGAGTTTGTAGTTGAGCTCAAAATTGAGAATCAGCTCTCTCGTTGAACCGATGGGCTCCCCGTTAATGTCAAGGGTTCCCGCATATCCGTAGTTGTATCCCCTCAGGGTAAAATCTCCTCCCACGAAGAGCCTTTCGTCCAGAGGCACCTCCTTACCACCGTACGGTTCCACAAAACCGAGGATTGCCTTTGACATAAAGACAAAACCTGAATCAAAGTAGGTGTCTTTAAAAAACTTGGAACCCGTGAGGATAACCTTGTGAAACTGCTCCGTACCTCCCAAGACAGGTAGTGCAACGGTGTAATCCAGTCTCGCGTAGGACCCTTCGGTGGGAAAGAGGTAAAAATCCCTTGTATCCCGACTAACGGAAAGGCTTATCCTCCTTGACTCCCTGAATCCCTCCTGTCCCCTTATAAAGGCGGAGGCTGTATCGGAAATATCCGAATACCCTATCCTCTGCCCGCTTACGCCGAGCGAAGCTCTCCAGTACTCAAGGAATTCCCTTGACAGGGTCAGGCTCCCGCCCGTCCTCTGAACGGTGTAGGTTGTGTAAACGATCCTCCTGTCAAATACGGAAAATGTCAGGTCAATGGGCCTTCCCATGAGCCACCTGTGGGTATATGAAAAGGAGTTGTCCCTGTAAAAGTCACCGTAGCTCAGGGAAATTGACAGTATGTCCCCGGTCCCGAGGAAGTTCCCCTTCCTGATTGATGCAAATCCCGATAGCTTCGTTATCTCGTTGTAAGTGAGACCCACGGAAAACTGTCCCGTGAACCTCTCCCTCACCTTCACAAGAAGGTCCGCCTCACCGTCCCTCATGCGGAAAGGCTGGATCTGGACATCTTCATAGTAGCCGAGGTTGAGGATCCTGCTTCTTGACCTGCTGAGACCTCCCCTGATTGCAAGGCTGTGCTCCTGAACCCTTAATTCTCTCCTGATAACATAGTCCCTCGTCTCGTAGTTTCCTTCAATCTTAACTTTGTGAACATACACCGGTTTTCCTTCGTGAACCCTGAGATAAACCTTTACGGTCTTGGACCTCGTATCAACCTCCTTCTTCTCCTCAACAAAGGCATTGATGTAGCCTATTTCCGAATAAAGCCTTCTTATATTCGCCTTGATCTTCTCAACTACTTCCCTTCTGAAGTAACCCCCCTTCCTCTCATTCTTCTTGAGGATGTCCCCGACAAGCTCCGAATAGGAGTAAAGGGTGTTGCCCTCCACTCTGACCTCTTCAAGCCTGTATCTCGGACCTTCCTTTATCAGGATGTAAATGTTATGCCCTCCGTCGTAGCGGTCAAAGGCGGAGTGAACTTGAACCTCCAGAAACCCCTCATCCCTGTAAAACCTCTCAATCTTCTTGGTGTCCTCCCTGAGGAGGTCCTCATCAAAGGTGGGCTTGAGACGGAGGATAAGAAGATTCCTCTCCTCGGTCTCCATCAGACCTTTTATCTTTCCATCGGAAAAGGCTTCGTTTCCTTCAACATAAATGTCAATAACATACTTCTGCTCCATTTCCTTTATGTGAAATACCAGCTTTGATACTCCCTTCTTTGGAACTATCTCATAACTTACCTCAACATCGGGATATCCCTCCTCCCTGTATATATCCTTGATTCTCCTGACGAGGAAATTAATCTCCTTCTCGGACAAGACCCTCCCGAGCCTGAGCTTTCTCTGAATCTCAAGCCTCTCTTCTACGGCGGGGCTTGAGGTGTATCCACTCAAAAGCTCGTCAACATCAAGCTTTCCCACCTCCGTTTCAATCCCGAGCCTTTCGGAAAGATCCTCATCATCAAGCTCTTTATTCCCCTCAAACTCTATTTTATATATAACAGGCAGGTCTTCAACAACATAAATTAGCTTTACTCCTCCCTTTAAATTCTCCTTGTGCACCTCAATTTTCTTAAAAAATCCAGTTTTAAAGAGCCTCCTTATGTCTTTTCTAATATTTTCAACAGAATATTCCGCACCAACCTTTGAAACGATTATTCTTTTTATTAGCTCGTCATCAACGTACTTATTTCCGCGAATCTCAATGTCAACCACGGATACACCAAAGGATAGTTTTGTAAAAACAAATAACAGAAGGGATATGAGTTTTATTTTTCTCGGCACAGATTGAGTATTATATCAGCTTCCCTTCAGAAGTGCCTCCTCTAACTTTTCTTTCTTCTTTACGGGTTTAATGTAAGGCTGGTCATTTTTCACCCTGATTTCAACCAGCTCAATGTCCTTGAGAGTGCCCTTTATCAGTTCTTCAGCCAGCAGATCCTCAACATGCTTCTGTAGAGCCCTCTTGAGGCTTCTCGCTCCGAATTCCGGCTTGTACTCCCTCTCAATAATCCAGTCAACGAAACTCTTGTGGAGCTTTACCTTGATGTCCCACTCCGTAAGTTTTTCGTTGACCTCGCTAACCTGAAGCTCAAGGATAGCCTCTACATCCTTTTTGTCAAGCGGTCTGTAAACAATAACCTCGTCAAGCCTGTTGAGAAATTCCGGGTTAAAGGTCTTCTTGACCTGGTCCATTACATTCTTTCTCATCTGGTCAAAGTCAATCATTCCGAACTTCTTCTCAAATCCGAGGGAACCGCCCTGAACGATCATCCTTGCCCCGAGGTTTGAAGTCATGATTATGATTGTGTTGGAAAAGTCTATGGTCCTGCCCAGGCCGTCCGTAAGCCTCCCGTCGTCAAAGATCTGGAGGAACACATTAAAGACATCGGGATGAGCCTTTTCAATTTCGTCAAAGAGAAGAACCGAGTAGGGTCTTCTTCTGACCTTCTCCGTTAGCTGGCCCCCTTCCTCATAACCTACATAGCCCGGAGGAGCCCCTATAAGTCTTGAGACGGTGTGCTTTTCCATGTACTCGGACATGTCAAACCTGATCAGAGCCTCTTCCGTGCCGAAGAGATACTCCGCAAGAGCTTTAGCAGTCTCAGTCTTTCCAACTCCGGTGGGTCCCAGAAAGAGGAACACGCCGATTGGTCTGTGCTTTCCCT
>JALSHX010000101.1 GCA_026982025.1 Aquificaceae bacterium
CCGGAGGCAACCGAGTACAGGAGTTATACTGGCCTGGGACCCGCAGCCTCAAAGGCACTGATAAATCCCAAGGGCGTTTCAATAGGAGGCTATGGAGAAATTTGGTTTAACTTCACTCCTCAGGAAGACCCCTCCTTTACCACCGATGTATTCAGGTACATCCTTTACTTGGGATACGCCTTTAACAACAAGCTCAAATTCAACTCTGAGGTTGAGATTGAGCACGCCAAGAAGGTCCTCCTTGAATTTGCCTTCCTTGATTACAGGGTAAACAAATATTTCGGTCTCAGGGCGGGGCAGGTCCTTATTCCCATCGGTATCACAAACGAATACCACGAACCGCCCACTTACTTCAGCGTGAAACAGCCGTACCTTGAGAAAAAGCTTTTCCCCTTCACGTGGAAGGAGAACGGAGTGGGTATTTACGGAGAGACGGACTTCATTGAATTCAGGGGGTACATCATCAACGCAATGAAGGCGGGTTCCAGCTACGACCCGACAGAGCCCCTTGACAGCATTGACCAGATAGGTTCTCAGGCGGTTACCGACGAGCTTGGCGTGACGGCAAGGTTTGACCTCAAACTCCCCCTGAACCTCAAGGTCGGTGCGGCGGGATTTTACTCCCCGGTTCTTCAGGGCAACGGAGACAGGCTCGGCTCCATTTCGCTGATCTCTCCACACCTCTGGTGGCAGTATGCAGGATTTGACATCAGATTTGTGGGCGCCTTAGTTCGGGTAGAAGGATCGGACAAAATAACTCAGGCACTTCCTTCCGGCAATGTATTTCCCAAGAGGATGCAGGGATACTACCTGCAGGCTGCCTACAACGTGCTCAGGTTCTTTGAAACGGATCAGGAGCTGTTCATATTCGGAAAGGTTGAGAATGTTGACCGCTACAATCAGGTGCCCGATGGATATTCAAAGCCTACGGGCAAGGCATCTAACCTCAATGTTCTGAACTTCGGAATCGCTTATAAACCCCATCCCCTCGTTTCTCTGAAGGCGGACTACGCAAGGGAAGATTACGAAAGCAATCAGGACATTGACCTTTACAGCACAGCAATTACATGGATGTTCTAACCCGGCTCTTCTTCAGGTCCCATCCACCGCGCCCGTAACGGGCGCGGTCGCACCTCCTCCTTTTAAGTGCCGAACTCCCACGAGGTTAGATACTTTATCTGCTCGTCGGTTAGTCTGTCTATTTCTATTCCCATTGCCTTCAGCTTCAGAGATGCAACTTCTCTGTCAATTTCATCCGGGACCTTGTACACTTCCCTACTAAGACTTGAGTGGTTTTTAACAATGAACTCTGCGGATAAAGCCTGATTTGCAAAGGACATGTCCATGACCGACGCTGGATGCCCTTCAGCGGAGGCAAGGTTTACCAACCTTCCCTGAGACAGCACGAAAATTCTCCTGCCGTCTCTAAGGGTAAACTCTTCAACCTCCTTCCTTATTTCCCTTTTTGAGACGCTCATTTCTTCAAGGGCATTAAGGTCTATTTCCACGTTAAAGTGTCCTGAGTTTGAAACTATCACTCCATCTTTCATAACCTCGAAATGTTCCCGTCTGATGACCGAAGTGTTACCCGTTACGGTAACGAAAAAGTCTCCCACCTTTGAAGCTTCTATCATTGGCATTACCTGAAAGCCGTCCATCCTGGCCTCAAGGGCTCTAAGGGGATCAACTTCGGTTACGATCACATTAGCCCCGAGACCCCTTGCCCTCTGGGCAACTCCCTTCCCGCACCATCCGTATCCCGCAACGACGAAGTTTGAACCTGCGATAAGCCTGTTGGTTGCCCTCAGGATCCCGTCTATGGTAGACTGCCCGGTTCCATACCTGTTGTCAAACATGTGCTTGGTATATGCATCATTGACCGCTATTATGGGGAATTTAAGAACGCCCTCTTTTGCCATTGCCCTCAGCCTTATAACTCCCGTTGTGGTTTCCTCCATACCTCCCAGAACTTTCTTCGAAAGACGGGGAAATTCCTTGTGGAGGGTTGAAATAAGGTCTGCGCCGTCGTCAATGACAATGTCAGGTTCTTTCTGAATGACAGCTTTTAAGTGGGAGTAATAGGTCTCCTTATCTTCTCCCCTTATGGCAAAAACCGGTATTTCATAAAACCTTACAAGTGCTGCTGCGACATCATCCTGAGTTGAGAGGGGATTTGAGGCTGTCAGGAAAATCGCGGCTCCACCCTCTTTGAGGGTTCTAACGAGGTTTGCTGTTTCCGTTGTTACATGGAGGCACGCTGAAATTTTCAGACCTTTTAGGGGTTTCTCCTCCCTGAACCTTTCCCTTATTTGCCTGAGAACGGGCATGTCCATCTCCGCCCATTCAATACGGTTCTTTCCCTTTTCCGCCAGAGATGGATCCTTGATGTGGTGTTCCATCCTTACCTCCGGATTTTAAATGGCGGAGCCGACGGGATTTGAACCCGCGCCCTCCGGCTTGACAGGCCGGCGTTCTAACCGGGCTGAACTACGGCTCCTGCACAAGATAAATATTATATATCACCTACTCAAGGTTGGCAGACTGCTGTTTTATGCGGTCAATTTCGGTTTTTATGTTTACCACATACTCGGAAAGGTCCGGGATTTTATTTCCGAGTGTTGTTATTTCTCTGTGCATTTCCTGGGCAATAAATTCCAGTCGCTTACCGACTTCCTCCCCCTCAAAGGAATTTTCAAACCTATCAATATGGGCTTTTAGCCTTGTGACCTCCTCCTCAATGTCCATCTTTTCAAGTATGAAGACGATCTCACTGAGAACGGTTGGATGGTCTTCTCCGAGGTTAAGTTTTTTTGCTCTTTCAATAACCCTTGTCTTTGTTCTTTCAATAATCTCATCCTTCTTTTCAATTATTTTCTTCATCATATCTTTGATTATCTCAAGCCTTCTTAAAAGATCATTTTTGAGCACTTTTCCTTCCGTTTCCCTGCTTTTTTTAAGCTCCCAGACCGCCTCTTTAACAGCCTCCACTATGGCTTTTTCAAGGGCAGGAGTCAGCTGGGTTGAGGTTTTCTCCGCATACTTCCATGCAATTTGAAATATTGTGCTGTCGTCAACATTAAGTCCTGCCGTATGCCTCGTCAGGTCCTTAAGGTTTGCTATGTTTTCAATCAAAAGGTCCCTGTCTATGGGGATGCTTGCTTTGAGCGGTTCTATCTCAAGGGAAATGTAAACCGTTCCCCTTTTGATGTTTTCTTTAACGACTTCCTTAATCTTTGGATCAAGCGGTAGTATGAAGGAAGGTGCCCTGACCGTTATATCAAGACCCTTTCCGTTCACGGATCTGGCATAGGCAGTTACTTTCCACTCATCGTTGGCGGATTCTCCCCTCCCGAAGCCCGTCATACTTTGCATGTCTATAATTTTAAGTTCAGGCGGGGTGGCGGAGCGGACGAACGCGGGGGATTCGAAATCCCTTGGGGGCCGCTTAGGTCCCTCGTGGGTTCAAATCCCACCCCCGCCGCCAAATCTAAAAAATGTCTTCTTCTTCCGCTATCGGGGAAGACCTTCTCTTTTTTATCCACTCCTTTGCAGGTTCCTTAAACTCCCTTGCAACCTTCTCAAAGCTCCTTCCTATGACATAGCCTCCAAGACCTATCTGGATTATGTCAAAGAGTTTTGATTTGAGTTCCGGACTGAGGTTCGGTGCAGAAAAGCCGAGCCAGTCGGCGA
>JALSHX010000102.1 GCA_026982025.1 Aquificaceae bacterium
GTTAAGAACACAAAAGACTACGCGAAGCGTCAGATAAGATGGTTCAGAAAGAGGGGCTGGCTTGAGATCAACCTTGACCGAATTGGCGAAGAGGAGGCCCTTGAGGTGATCTCCGATGCTTTTCGTCAAATTCGGCGATCCTTATAATCACCCCCTCCTGACCCTTTACTATCTCCTTGACGGTTCTCACCTCATAGATCAGGTTGTCGTTTTCAAGAATTCCCGCCTTTTCCAAAAGGTCCCACAGGCTTTTTAGCATGTTGTCTATGTCCCTTTTCCTTCTGTTGGGGAGGATGAGGGTGATGTCAACGGATAATTTGCATTTGAGCGGTTCCCCCTTCCACTGATTCTTAAGCTCCCACAGTGCTCTCGCCTCCCAGTTTCTCACCCTCGGAGGAATGAACACCGCTCCGTTCCTTCTTCTGACATACCTGTTGCTTTTGGGAACGGGAACCCTGCTAAGCCTTAGCTCTATCATCGTATCGCCTGACGATGAGATAAATTATTGAACCGAATGTAAAGAAGAGGGAGAGGGTGCTTAAAATTACAGAGATGAGGTGATATCTTGCAAAATCGGGTGAAAGGGCGTCCTTTAGATGACCGAGTTTCGGAAGAACATAAAAGAACTCAACCGCAAGAACCGATAGGTTTGCTACGAGAAGACCCAGAAGAAACCTGCCTGCCCTGTATGTGAGCGCCATAAGAAGCACGGCTCCGACCGACAGCAATCCGATCCCGAAGTACAGGGGAAATATTCTCTCAACAACAGCTCCCGCAGACGACCTTTCAAGGACCCTGAATAGGGTGGGAGCAACCGCAAAGCTAAAAAAGGTCCCCAGACCGAAGTAAAAGGACAATAGAAAAATCATTATCCTTATCAAAACTTTTCCTCCGCTTCTTTTCTTTCTTTGGCTATGAAGACCAGAAGGGACAGAAACAGAAAGAGGGCAATCAGGTAGAACCTCGTTACCCAAACGGTCCAGTGAGTTTCGGATAGTATGGACGGCAGGTAGGACTTTGCCCAGGTGATTAGAAGGACAATCAGAAACACAGGTGTAATGTACCTCATAACGTAGTAGTAAATTCGGGGGACCCGGATGATACCGCCCCTGTTGATTTCCTCCCAGGCTTTTTCTCCCCCGAAAATCCACATGAAGATAACCATCTCAAGCAGTCCGAAGAAGACAACTCCGATAGTGCCCGCCCAGAAGTCCATTTCGTCAAGAGATCCGTTAAGGAATATAACCAGATGGGCGCTGAAGAAGACAATGCCCGCGGTTATCAATACGGATCTTCTCCTTGAGAGCCCGAGCTCATCCTCAAAGAAGGCTATGAGGGGTTGCATCAGCGCAAGGGATGAGGTCAGACCCGCGAAGAAGAGGAGGAAAAACCACATAAATCCGATGAAGGTCCCTCCGGGCATGGTTGAGAAGATGGCGGGCAGGCTAATAAACCCGAGGTTGAAGGCGCCTGACTCGGCTATAGAAACGGCGCTCGCAACTCCGAAAAAGGCGACCGCGGCGGGAATTGCAAGGGAGCCCCCGAGAACAACCTCCGCAGTTTCGTTCAGCGATGAAGCGGTGAGCCCGCTCAGGGTAATGTCCTGATTCCTTTTGATGTAGCTCGCGTATGTAATTATTGCCCCGAAGCCGAGGCTAAGGGTAAAGAATATCTGGCCGGAGGCGGCTATCCAGACTTCGGGATCCGTAAGCTTTGAGAAGTCGGGTTTCCAGAGGAAGCTGAGCCCCTCAAGGGCACTTCCCTGAGGTGTTTCAAGGAGGAAAACCCTAACGACGAGAATAACCGCAAGGATAAAGAGGGTGGGCATAGCTATCTTGGCAAAGGCTTCAATACCCTTTGAAACCCCCCTGAGGAGAATGAATATGTTGATCGCCATAGTCAGCAGAAAAATTCCGTAGGCATAGAGTGAAGGTCTTATTAGCTCGGAGCCCTCTCCTTTGTACTGGCTGAGCATTTCTTCAAAGGGCTTAAGGACCGTTTCGTGTTCCGAGGTTACTTCAGGAATCCGGGGGACTAATCCCATTAGAAACTTGAGGGCGTAGCCGAGAGTCCAGGACTCTATATAGATGTAGTAGATGATGACAACGAGGGGAATCCACAGTCCGAACACTCCTATTAACCTTGAGAAGTTGTTGTTCCATAGAATTCCGAATATTGCCGGAGTGGTGCCGTGTCCTTTCTCGCCTCCGTATCTCCCAATTGCCCACTCTATCCACATTAATGGTATTCCTATAATCAGGAAGGCAATGATGTAAGGGATCATGAAGGCTCCGCCGCCGTTCTCCGCAGCCTGAACAGGAAAGCGGAGGAAGTTTCCCAGACCCACGGCGTTTCCCGCCATGGCAAGGATTAGTCCCAATCGGGTTGCCCACCTCTCCCTCGCCTGTAAATGTTGCATAATGCTCAATATTATACTTTCAGACCCACGGCAAATCCCACCGCAAAGCTGCTTAGAAATGCAAGGGCTTTAAAGGCGACCCTCGTAAAGGCGGTAAAGGATTCAAGGGCATTCGTTATTAACTTTTCAAAGGCGGTTATGTTCAGGGTTATAACACCGTTGTCCGCCAGCCACAGGAGGCTGAGGAAGTAGAGCCCGAAAAAGAATATAAAGATCTTTAGTGCTCTCTTGATGGTGAACCCGAGCAGAAATCCTATTCCCGCACCGAAGCCCAGCTCCTTAAGTGCTTCAGTTAAAAGCAGGTTTTCAAAGTTCATACCTCCGCTCCCTCAAGAGATTTTTCGCAATTGCAGGTTCTCTCCTCGGGAAGTGATTTAACCAGCTTGGAGATAATCTCCTTTATCTCCTTTTCTTTACCAGACATCATTTCAATAACTTCGTCGCTTGTTAACCTGCCTTCGGAGATGCCGGCGGCGGGATTGGCAACGACCGAGATATTTGCATAGCACATCTCAAGCTCCCTTGCAAGCACAACCTCGGGGACTCCCGTCATACCCACCACATCTGCTCCGAGCTTGTTTAGCATCCGGATCTCCGCCGGGGTTTCAAACCTCGGTCCATCCGTGCAGGCATAAACCCCTCCGTGGGTGTATCTTAAACCCTTTTCCTTCAGGATCTCCTCAAGGGAAGACCTCATCTCGGGGCAGTAGGGATCCGACAGGTCTATGTGGACCACTTTTCCTTCACTCATGAGCCTTGCCACTTTATCCTCTCCCTCCACCTTCCTTGAGAACCTCCCCTCGTAAAAGGTTGCCTCCCTTCCCTTGGTCAGATCTATGAAGCTGGTGGGCAGGAAAAAGTCTCCCGGTTTTAGGACACTGTTTATACCTCCCACTGCGGAAACGGCGAGAACCCTCTCAACACCCGCCTCCCTCATAGCCCAGAGGTTCGCCCGGTAAGGGACCAGATGAGGGGGAAAGGAGTGGTCCCTTCCGTGCCTTGCTAAAAACACGAGCTTTCTTCCCTCCACCTCCCCTATGAGGAGCGGTGAGGAAGGTTCACCGAAGGGAGTTTTTGGGAAGACCTCATCAACGACCTTCAAGCCTTCCAAGGAGTAAAGACCGCTACCACCTATCACTCCGAGCATGAGGGGGTAAATTAATTATACGCTGGAACCCTTGCTTTTAATTGTTGTGGCTCTCAGGTCAGAGGGCTTTGAAAATCTTTAAGCTTCAACCAGCTCCTCTGCCTTCACAACT
>JALSHX010000103.1 GCA_026982025.1 Aquificaceae bacterium
AGGCTTGAACGCTCTGCGATAATGGCAAAGGAGCTGGGTATAGGGGAAATGACAACAACCCTTCTGATGAGTCCGAAGAAAAGGATCAACCAGCTGAGGGAGAGCGGGGAAAGAACCGCTTCGCGGTACGGTGTTAAATTTTTGACGGTAAATTACCGTAAAGGCGGAGGAACTCAGGAGATGTTTCGCCTGTCAAAGGAAAGGGAGCTTTATCAGCAGGATTATTGCGGATGTATATACGGACTCTTTCAGCAAAAGGAGGGAGATATTCAGTGGGATCTCGTAGGGTTCGGCGGGAGGCCTCCCGGCAGTAGGGAGGAGACGCTCTTTATAAAAGAGATCAGGGATTTTGCGGAATCCGAGTCGCTTGAAGTGAAGGAGCTTGAGTTTCCCTTCCTCGGATGGAGGGTTATTGAAGGGGGTCTCTGGGTGGGAGATAGACCGATTTCTTCAATAGTTGTTCCCTATTCCCAGTCAATAAGGGGAAAAGTCAGGGCGGATGCAAGGGAAATATCTCCCGGTGAGATTGTATTATCAAAGCAGTTCGTCAGAATTTATCTCTGCGATGCTTTGAGGGATGAACCGCTAAGTGCCTTTTCTTCTCTGACCTATCCCACTTTCAGGGTTCCCCGTTCGGAGAGGGATGGACTGCTATCGGGAAGGGTGACGGCAGTCCTTAAAACCGAATTTATGCCCATGAGATCACGGGTTCTCATTATCGGGAATTGCAGCTCTGAAGTTATTATGGGAATTCCCGCCGACACCCTCCAGGATTTGAGAGGCTGGACTCTGAGTGACATAAGGGCGGTAATTGAGGATAACACTGAGGGGATTAAATCCGGGAAGAAAGCCCTTGTACTTATGGGTGCCTGCTCTCTTTGCTTTGCGGGAAAAAGGTTTGTTGAGGATCATTTAGGACGGGACGTTGTTTTTCTCGGTTATCCATAAAACCTTGCATTCACGGTAGCGGTCATCGTATTTTATAGCTATGGTCTTTGAAAGGGCAAAGGGTCTCATCAGGAAAGTGACCCTTGAAATGGTTTATGAGGTGGTGGAGGAGAGAACGAAGGATATATCCGATAGAATTGATAGGCTTGAAAACAAAGTAGAGAGAATAGATCAAAAGCTGGACCTTACCGCGAGTCAGCTCAGGCAGGAGATGGCACAGCTCCGGCTGGAGATCAAGAGGCTTGATGAGAAGATAGACAATCAGTCCAGTCAACTCAGTCAGGAGATCAAGAGGCTTGATGAGAAGATAGAAAACCAAGCTGGTCAGCTTAGCCAGGAGATCAAGAGGCTTGACGAGAAGATAGACAATCAGTCCAGTCAACTCAGTCAGGAGATCAAGAGGCTTGACGAGAAGATAGACAATCAAGTGGGACTACTCAGACAGGAGATAGCAAGGGTCAACCAGAGGATAGATACGGTTATTCAGATGCTTTCGGAAATAATAAGAAGCAGGTAATTACTTTTCAGGGAGGTTTTTCTTCAAGTTCCTTTTTGGCAAGGAGCCACAGCTCTTCCATTTCCTCAAGGCTCATATCTTCAAGTTTCCTCCCCTTTTGTTTTGCCATTCTCTCAATAAACTGAAACCTTCTGATGAACCTGTTGTTTGCCTCCTGAAGCGCCTCCTCCGCATCAACCCCCACGAATCTTGCAAGCTCAACCACCGCGGTGAGTATGTCTCCGATTTCGTGTTTGATGTTTTTTCTGTCCCCATCCCTGAGGGATTGCTTGAGTTCCTCAATCTCTTCGTCTATCTTTTCAAAAACCTGTGAAATGTTGGTGAAGTCAAAGCCTACCTGAGATGCCTTGTCCTGAAGCTTTTGGGACCTCATAAGGGCGGGTAGATTCTTAGGTATCCCTTCAAGTATGCTTTCCCTCTTTTCCATCTTTTTTCTTTCCCAGTTTTTTAAGACTTCGTGGGGATTTGCGTCGCCGAAGACATGGGGATGTCTGTCAATCAGCTTATTTATGAGATTCCCGATCACATCATCAATCGTGAATGCGCCCCTCTCTTCTGCGATCTTTGCGTGAAATACCGGCTGGAGAAGGAGGTCTCCCAGCTCATCCATGAGCTTTTTGTCATTCCCAGTATCAATGGCATCAATGACTTCGTAGGCTTCCTCAATGAGATACTTCTTAAGGCTTTCGTGGGTCTGTGAGCGGTCCCAAGGACACTCACGCCTCAGCCTTCCCATGATATCAAGCAGTTCTTCAAAACCAGTTCTTTTGTCCTTGCCCATGAACTTTATAATTTATAACAGCTGAATGGATTACTGCGGGTCCCTTGAAAAAGTACTTGAAAGAATAGAAAAGGCGTGTGCAAGGGCGGGCAGGAAAACTTCTGAGGTCATCCTTCTAGGAGCTTCAAAAACAGTTTCTCCCTCCAAGATCAGAAAGTTCTTTGAGTGCGGTTTAAAGACCTTCGGCGAAAACAGGGTTCAGGAATTCTTAAAAAAGTGGGATGAGCTTTCTGACCTTCAGATTGACTGGCACTTTATCGGGACGCTTCAGAGCAACAAGGTTAAGTACATTATTGATAAGGTTTCCCTCATACACTCCCTTGACAGGGAGTCGCTCCTGGAGGAAATATCCAAAAGGTCCCGTAGGGCATCAAAGCTTCAGAGAGTTTTGATAGAGGTTAACATCGGCGAGGAGGAAACTAAAGGGGGAATTGATCCGAAAAATATTGAGGAATTCACCGAAAAGGTTTTAGGAGCAGATGGGGTGGTGCTGGAAGGACTGATGACAATCCCCCCTTACTTTGATGAGCCTGAGAGGGTGAGACCCTACTTTGAACGGTTAAGAAAGTTGAAGGAAAGGCTTGAATCAAGTTTTGGAATAAACTTAAAACACCTCTCAATGGGCATGTCCGGAGACTTTGAGGTTGCTGTTGAAGAAGGAGCTACGATAGTGAGAATAGGGACTCTGCTTTTTGGGGAGAGAAGTTGAAGGTCAGGTTCAAGATATGGCTCGAGAAGGACGGAGAGCCTATCATCAGCGAGGGGAAGTACAGACTCCTCAAGGAGGTTGAAAGGCTCGGCTCCATTAAGGAGGCTGCACAGTCACTAGGTCTAAGCTACAAAAGAGCATTCAGTCAGATTAAAACAATGGAGGAACGGCTCGGCTTTGCTGTTCTTGAGAGAAGAAGGGGAAAAGGTGCTAAGCTCACCCGGGATGGGAAGAGGATCATGAATGAGTATGAGAGGATATACAACGCCTTTAAGGAAGTATCCCTTCGTGTCTGAGAAGCTCTCTCTTGAGATCTTTTCCATGAGAGTAACCCCCGATTCCGTCCTTGGCAAGGACCCTGTGGCAGGGGAAGAATATTGGAAAAGGGTTGTTTCTCATTATTGTGCCTATGAACCTCGGATGTTTTCGCCATAATCGTGCGAGATTGCCGTAGGTGGTAGTTGTTCCAAAGGGACAGCTTTCTCTTAACATCATCAGGAAGGGAAGGTAATCGCCCCTTATCATTGATAAGTCAAGTATTTGTGGGTCAACGTGAGGATCGCCCGCGCCTGTCCTGTAGGGTTGTAGAAGGGCTTTTATCTCAGGATGGCTTGGAAAGGTAGGATTTCCTTTAATCACTGTCACACAGGTTATCCTTCCTCGGACCCTGACTCTCAAAAAAACACCTTTGGTAA
>JALSHX010000104.1 GCA_026982025.1 Aquificaceae bacterium
AGACCGAAAATTAGACCTATCGGGTTAACCGTGATAGCAATATCCTGTGCATAAGAGGATGAGGTTAATGCCACAGTTCCCGCTGTTGCAATTAAAAATTTCCTCATTTCGTTTCCCTCCTTTCGTTTTAAGTTTTTGTTTAAGTAAATTATACTACACTTCAGCAAGAATTTCAAAGGATTTCCCGTTTTTTACATATATGCTTTCAACTGCGATCCCTTTTTCTTTCAAGAAATTAAACAATTTCAAAGCCTGATGTTTTCCTCTAACCGCAAGCACAACTCCGCAGTTCGGGTCAATGGCATCAGGTATGGGAAGAAGGTGGGCTTTCTCTCCCTCTTCTTTTACCATTTTATTCGCTCTTAAACCTTCGGAAATGGATAGAAACGTGATGAAGTGATCGGGTTTTTTTATAAAAGGATTGAACTCAATAAAGAACATCTTCGCGTGGAGCTTCACGCCGAGGGCGTGAAACCTGATCCAGTAAATTAATGACGAGCTTCTGCTCTCCCTGACCTTTTTAATGTAGGCGTTTATTACCGGACCCTCTTTTTTTATGTCAAGAATTAGGTTCCCCGATCTCTTTGCCCAGTTCCACAGGTCGTACTCAAAGCCCGGGTCTGTGGAAATAACCAGAAGCACCTCTCCCTCCTTCATTCCTTTTATCTTTTCCTGAGTCATTGCTATGGGAACGGGGCACATAAGTCCCTTCAGGTCAAGGACCCTGTCGGGCTTGATGACTTCTTTTTCCTTCAGCTCTTCCATCCCGATCAACCTATATTAATAGCTCTTCCGAGGGATGTGTCATCCGTGAAGCCTTCAATGTACAGGCTGACCATCTTACCCGCTCTTTCAAGGGACCTTACGAGAAGGTCATCATTAAGCTGGAACGGGCTGTTAAGTTCAAACATTACAACCGCGTTTCCGTCTTCAAGCCTGACGGGAACCGACAGAATTCCTCTTTCCCTGTCCATGTAGGTTGCTTCACTTTCAAGCTCTCTTTTGGGGAGGATGTGAATTCTCCGAACGCTGTATCTTTCTTTCACCTTTTTGAGGAAGTCCTCAACCCTCGGGGTGGTTGTGCAGGAATCAAAGAGGAAAAGAAGGTCTCCCAGCTCCTTCCTGTCCCTCTCCCACCTTCCGTAATCCTTCATCAGCCTTTTGTAAGACCTTTTAATGTTTTCCGAAACTTCCCTTTCTCTTTTTACCGCCGATATGAAGTCTGGAATTAGGGCGGAAACCGGTGCGGTCACCATTAGGATAAGTACAGAAAACAGCTCAATGGGCTGGTCCGAAAAATTTCTTATTCCAAGCAGAATTCCCAAGGTGGTGAGGGAAAGAGAAGAGGCATAACTTCTGGGTGTATGCAGAACTATGATAGGAAGTAATGAAAAAATTGAGTAGGGATTTTCCGAAAGAAAGGAGAGAAGGGGTGTAAAAAGGGTATCAATAAATTTGTTCGGAAGCACGAGCCTCTCGTTTTTAAAGTAGATTATGGCTGAAAGGGAAAAGTACACTGCAATAATTGACATAAAAACTCCCCTCTCCGACTGGTCAACGGTAAAGGAAAGGAGAACGAAGTAGAGGGAAATTAGGAATCGTACGCCAAAGAAAACTTCCCTGATCATTATTCCCCCTTGAATAATTATCATATAATAAATCCATGAGCCTTAAGGTTTACAATACTCTGACCGGAAAGCTTGAAGAGTTTGTTCCCCTTGACCCTCCGAAGGTCCTCATATACACCTGCGGTGTAACAGTGTACGATGACTCTCATGTGGGTCACGGTAGGAGCCTGATAGTCTTTGACACCTTTAGGCGTTTTCTGGAACACCTCGGGTATCATGTAAGATTCGTCAGGAACTTCACCGATGTTGACGACAAGATAATAAACAGGGCAAAGGAAGAGTGCACCGATTTTATGACAATCGCCAATCGCTACATTGCAAGCTATTACAGGGACATGGAGGCAATAAGGGTAAAGCCCGCAGATGTGGAGCCCCGTGTTACGGAACACATTGAGGAAATTATAGATGTTATACAGAGGCTTATAGAAGGAGGTTATGCCTACGTTTCGGACGGAGATGTTTACTTCTCCGTTAAGTCCTTCAAAGACTACGGAAAACTTTCAAAGAGAAGTCCCGAGGAGATGGAAGCGGGTGCACGGGTTGAACCTTCCGAGAAAAAGAGGGACCCTCTTGATTTTGCCCTCTGGAAGTCATCTAAGGAAGGTGAACCCTCGTGGGACTCTCCATGGGGACCGGGAAGACCGGGCTGGCATACGGAGTGCGTTGCGATGGCTTTCAAGCACCTCGGCAGAACCATTGACATACACGGCGGGGGACTTGACCTTGTCTTTCCACATCACGAGAACGAAATAGCTCAGGCGGAGGCGATTACGGGAAGACCCTTCGCAAGGTACTGGCTTCACAACGGACTGGTAACAGTAGGCGGTCAGAAGATGTCCAAGTCTCTCGGGAATTATGTTACACTCCGCGAGATTTACACAAGGTATCATCCCGACATACTCAGGCTTCTCGTTTTATTTACCCATTACAGAAGCCCCCTTGACTTTTCCTGGGAGAAGATGGAAGAAAGCCAGAGGGCTTACGAGAGGCTTAAGGGAGCAATTGAGGACTATGAAGTCTTGAAGAGCCTTAAGGTGGTAAAAGACAGGGCTGGCGGAACACACCCCCTTTACGAAAGGGTAAGATCCATGGAGGCTGACTTTCTTGAGGCTCTATCAGACGACTTCAACACTCCCGAGGCTATGTCGCACCTCTTTTCCCTCGTTAGCGAGCTCGGTAAAATCAAAAACAGGGCTTATTCCGAAGGAAAGATTGCAGGGTCCGAGCTCTCAGCTTACGAGTTTGCATCCAAATCCCTGCACAATTTGATGAAGAAGATGTTCGGACTTCTTGAGGACCTTGATCCCGAGTGCAGTGTTGAAAGGGTGGTTGAGAGGGAGCTGGAGGCGGGAGATGTTGTTGACACCAAGCTAATTGACCTGCTCGTTGAGGTCAGAAACATTGCAAGGAAGGATAAGAACTTCAAGATTGCGGACTTTATAAGGGATCGTCTCGGTGAGCTCGGAATTGAGCTTGAGGACACTCCTGCTGGAACGAGATGGAAAAAGAGCTAGATAAACCGCTTATCCTTAACGGCAAGGAGCTTTCCAAAAAGATCAGGGAGTCCCTTGCGGAGGAAATTCTTTCTGTGAGTCGTGAGGTAGGCAGGGAGCCCGGTCTTTCCGTAATTCTTGTGGGGAATGACCCCGCGAGCGAGATTTATGTGAAGAACAAGATTAGAGCCTGCCAAAAGGTGGGTATAAAGTCTTTCAGCTACAGGCTCGGTGAGGGAGTAAGCACATCGGAACTGCTTGACCTCATCGGGGAATTAAATCAGAGAGAAGAGGTGGACGGAATTCTGATTCAGCTACCCCTACCCGCACACATTCCTCGCGAGGAGATAATATCGGCTATCAGTCCCGAAAAGGATGTTGACGGTTTCCATCCCGTTAACATGGGAAAACTCGTGGCAAAGTCGGAAGAGGGGTTTATCCCCTGCACACCGCTGGGTATTGACCTCTTGCTTTCTCATTACGGGATAGGGTTGAAGGGCAAGGATGTGGTGATAGTAGGTGCCGGC
>JALSHX010000105.1 GCA_026982025.1 Aquificaceae bacterium
AGGCAGACGGTGAAGTGGTAAGGAGGATTGAGGATCCCTACTCTGCTGACGGTGGTCTTGCCATTCTCTTCGGCAACCTCGCGCCCGAGGGAGCCGTCGTAAAAACAGCAGGGGTTGATCCCTCAATGCTCAAGTTCAGGGGAAAAGCCATCTGCTTTAATTCGGAAGAAGAAGCCATTGACGGAATCCTTGGCGGTAAGGTAAAGCCCGGCCATGTTGTCGTTATCCGCTACGAGGGTCCAAGGGGAGGTCCCGGGATGAGGGAAATGCTCTCACCAACCTCCGCAATCATGGGAATGGGTCTGGGAGACAAGGTTGCCCTTATAACAGACGGCAGGTTCTCGGGTGGTACAAGGGGTGCCTGCGTGGGGCACATTTCACCCGAAGCGGCTCAGGGAGGACCAATAGGGGTTGTAAGGGACGAAGATGAGATTTTAATTGACATTCCCTCAAGAAGGATTGAACTCCTCATCCCTGACGAAGAACTTGAAAGGAGGCTGAAAGACTTTAAGCCCCTTGAGAAGGAAATCCCCAGCTCGTGGCTGAGGAGATACTCAAGGATGGTGGCAAATGCCTCGGAGGGGGCGGTTTTAAGGTAAATGATCGCTTTCATTCTCATTTTTTTCGGGATCTACTCCCTTCTTCACTTATACATATACAAAAAGGTGTGTTCAGGTCTCTCCCTCTCAGGAAGAGGAAAAGCGCTTCTCGTAGCAATTCTGAGCCTTAATACCCTTTCACCAACCATCTGGCGCACCATTGATTCCGCGGGAAATGTATCCCTCACCTTTATAACAGCCTTCACGAGTCTGTTTCTTATGGGAGCGGTTGTTTACTTCTTCCTCTCGGGGATAGCAGTTGATATCATCAGCAGGTTCAAGCCCTTTTCTCCGGGAAAAAAGCTCGGGATAATCGTTTCAATAACAGCCATTCTCAGCATTTACAGCCATATAGAAACTTACAACCTTCAGGTTTACAGATTTACGATTGAAACAAACAAACTCCCTTCGGGAGTTGAGCTGAAAATCCTTCACATATCCGACCTTCACCTTGGACCGGTTATGAGGGAAGACCGCATTGATATGGTAAGGAAGGTTTACGAGAGGGAAAAGCCGGACCTCATCGTGGCAACGGGGGACATGGTTGACGGAAACATGAGTGGTCACGACGGACTTGCAAAGTTACTCTCGGAGATTAATCCTCCCCTCGGAAAATTCGCCGTTCTCGGCAATCATGAGTTTTACAGGGGATACCGGCAGGCAATTGAATTTATGAAGAGAGCAGGCTTCAGGATTCTCAGGGGAGAGTGGGCTGAAGCCGGAAATCATATAGCAGTTGCTGGAGTTGACGACGATGCGGGAACAAAACTGGGTTTTGACGCTAAGACCGACGAGCTTAAAGCCATTGAAGGAATTGATACAAGAAGGTTCATTATATTTATCAAGCATGAGCCAAAACTCAGGGACGAGACCGTTAAGAGAATTGACCTGTTCCTTGCCGGGCACACCCACGGGGGTGTTTTGTTCTTCGTGGGCTACACTGTCCTGAGAATGATTTACTTTACCGACAGGGGAATGGCAGAAATTGCTCCGGGGAAGTATGCAATTGTAAGCAAAGGCGTTGGGACTGGAGGTCCTCCCATGAGGCTCTTTTCTCCTCCCGATGTGGTAGTCATCAAACTTGTGGGAAAGGGCTAACGCTCAACCTTTATCAGCTTGTTTCTTGATGAAAAACCCCGGAGGATCTTCACCCTGCTTGGGGGAACACCGTAGTGCTTTGCAATAAGCTCCACAACCCTCCTGTTAGCCCTGCCTTGAACGGGAGGGCTTGAAACCTTAACATAGAGCTCTCCCTCGGAAACCTCTTCAACGGACTCTTTCTTTGAAAGGGGTGTTACCTTAACCCTTAGGACCAAGGAACCTCACCTCTACCCTTCCTTATAGACAATTGTATAAACCACGGTAAAACCGTCAATGCCGTGCTCCCGGGCGTGGGTCACCTTAACATCAATCACCTCTGAACCTCCTTTTTGAAGGTCCTCAAGAATACCCGTCAGCTCCTCGGTGATTTCCTCGGTCGTACCTTCAAGAACCACCACTTTAGCCCTGACCATTACCCTCCGATTATTCTATCATTAGGAGTAGATGCCGAGATTAAAGGTAAAGATAAGGAAAAGGCTAAAGAAGAAGAGGGAACCAAAGCTTATTGAAAAGTACCAGAAGGACTTTATAGAAACCCTCAAGGAATTTCAGGTTCCCCTACTCATGCTCCACGCCACCCTGACGGTGGGGACCATAGGCTACATGATATTATCGGGCGGAGACTTTATTAACTCCTTCTACATGACGATTATAACTATCGGAACAATCGGGTACGGGGAGATAGCTCCCGGGTCATCAACCCTTTACGGCAGGATATTCTCATCAATTCTTGCTCTGATGGGAATAGGGGTATTTATGACATCGGTGACGGTGATAGTAAGGATATTCTTTAAAAAAGATATAATGAACCTTTACAGGGCAATAAAAATGCTCAGAGAAATTGAGGAGTTAGAGGGGCATTACATAATTTGCGGTTACGATAAAACCTCCGCCTGGCTCGCAAACACGCTGAAAAAGAGAAAAATAGAGTTCGTAGTCATAGAAAACGATCCCGAGGCAATAAAGTACATGCAGGAGCACAACATCAAGTACTTTATAACCGAGGAGCCTTACAAAAGACCCGTTCTCCACTCCGCGGGAATAAAAAGGGCGAGGGGAATGGTGGTAAATCTGGGAGATGACGCGAGGAACATTGCGGTCATTGCCACCGCAAGGCTGATAAGACCTTTAAAGGAAGATTTTTTCATCTTTTCCTTTGCCTCAACGGACGGTACCGCGGAGAAGCTTGAAGAACTCGGTGCCAACAGGGCTCTCGTTCCCAACAAACTACTTGCCACGAGGCTCGCCGCATACATATTCCACACGGGTTCAGCCTTTATATCCGACCTCTTTGACAGGATAGCCTTCGGAGAAGAGCCGTCCATTGACATCCTTGAACTGAAGATTGAGCCCGGATCACCACTTATCGGTAGAAAGTTAAAAGACATAGACCTGAGAAAGGAACTGAAGGTCACGGTAATAGCTATAAGGAAACCCGAAGGAAACCTTGATGTAACAATAACCGGAGAAACCAGAATGGAAGAGGGGGACACCCTTATTATTTTCGGTCAGCCAAAGAATCTGCGGAGAGCTCAAAATATTCTCCTTGAATCCGCGGAGAGAATTCTGGAGGAGGGCTGATGAGATACAAGAAGATCATAACCGACTTTTTCATTTTAATGGCTCTCACAACCAACATAAGCTTTATAGTTAGCCCGAATCCTTACGAACTCGTAATAACGGTTGCGGCAAACCTTGCGGCTACGATTCTCAAGATCGGAGAGGGAAGGGTCCTCTCAACGGAGATGCTCGCATCCAGCCTCGTCGCCGACCTTCACCTGATTCCCGCCCTTTTCATCTACTTCGTGGGAGACAGCATAGAGGCGGTGGGTCTTGCCCAGGGAGCCTTAGCCGCCAATGTAATCTCCGTGGTGATCTCAATTATTGAAACGGTCCTCAGTGCCTTCACAGAGG
>JALSHX010000106.1 GCA_026982025.1 Aquificaceae bacterium
TAGAATCAAGTTTTCAAGCCCCGAAAAGCCGTGGAGCCTCCTCGCAATTCGTCTCAGAGGCTCGTGAAATTCCGAAGCGGAACCGATGATCTTTCTCAGCTCCCTTACGAGCTCAAGAATCTTAAGAATATTGAGAATTTCGTCAACGCTCAGATGAGAGCCCTCAATCCTCGCTCTTGATAGTGCCTCTCTGATGTCCGGAAATTGCGGGAGAACAACATCATCCCGCACCTCTGATAAAGACTCAAGCAGGGCTATCTCCTGCTTAACTTCCTCCGCGCTCCTCTTCGGAAAGATCTTTTCAACAGCCTCTACCGTTGCATCGGAGTGAACGAGAGACTTAAGCCTTTTCTTTATCTCATCAAAACCGAGTCTCAGAAGATCTCTTTCCCTCATAGATCCAGGAGGTCAAGCATGGTGTAGAAACCGGGTTCCCTATCCTTTATCCAGACGGATGCCTCAAGGGCTCCCCTTGCAAAGATGTCCCTCGTCCCTGCTCTGTGAGTAAGCTCCAATCTCTCACCCATGCCGATGAAGAAAACGGTGTGCTCTCCCACAACATCGCCTCCCCTCAGGGCAAAAACTCCCACCTCGTCCTCACTTCTCGGAGAAATCCCCTCTCTTCCGTACACAACGGATTTCTTAGATCCCTCATCTGTGAGAATTTGAGCAAGCCTCACGGCGGTCCCGCTGGGTGCATCCTTCTTAAACCTATGGTGTATTTCAACCACCTCCATATCAAAACCCTTATCTCCAAGAACCTTTGACGCAATCTGGGTAAGTTTAAAGAGAAGATTGACCCCCAAACTCATGTTGGGAGAATACAGAACGGGAGCGTTTTTTGACAAGGCTTTTAGCTCCTCTATTTCATCTTCTTTCAAGCCCGTCGTTCCTATTACAACACCCTTTCCCCCGGCGGAGGCGAGCCTTGCATGACCCACGCAGGCAACTGGATCACCCGAAAACTCAATTACGACATCACACGAGGGAAGAAGGTCCTCCAGCCTATCCGTGAGGGGGACTCCCAAAAGCCGCTTATCGCCCGTTGCACCTCCGAGATCTCTATCCTTTACACAATCAGGATGCTCAACTCCTCCCGCAACTTCAACATCATCCCGTTCAAGGGCAAGGTCAATTATCCTCCTGCCCATTCTTCCCAAAGCCCCGCAGACAACTATTCGGGTCATTACTCTTCACCCTCACCGAAAATCAGGTCCTCAAGTTCCTTAACCACATCTCCCGCACTTTCTGGGGGAACCACCGAGGGATAGAGAACTACCCTGATGTCCTCTTTAAACAAAAACCTGCCGATTAACTCCTGAAGCTTCTCAAGCTCCTCGGGTGTTACATCGTTTCTGATACTTTCTTCGGGATCCCTGTCAGTCACAAAAAAACCCACAATGCTGAAGGGAACCGCATTGTACCTGTTTTCTTCTTCCATCACCCACCTCTTAACTCATTTTTAGTAATAATATCATACGGATGTGGCGAAAAATAAGATTGAAGCTAATTCTGTGGATTTTAACCCCCCTTTCCCTCCTTCTGAGACTTTACGCAAAAACCCTGAGGTGGAAAAACGGAGACCTCGTTGAGAGGAACCCGAACTCCATATTTGCAATCCTCCACGGTCAGGCTCTTATCATGATCCTATTCGGGAGGGATAAGGGCATTTATTCCCTATCAAGCCTCTCAGAAGACGGTCTCATAGCTGGTAAACTGCAGGAGCTAATGGGTTTTAATGTAATTTACGGTTCTACTGAAATGGGAAGGAGCAGGCGAGGAGCGAGGTCCGGCACCCTTAAGCTTATCAAGGCTCTGAGATCGGGCTTTTCGGCGGGAATAACCGTTGATGGTCCACTCGGACCCCTTCTGAAGGTCCAGAAAGGTGTCATTTACCTCTCCCAGAAGACCGGCAAACCCATAATCCCCACCGTTGCAAGACCCACGAAAGCGTATGTCTTCAATTCTTGGGACAGATTCACCATTCCCCTTCCATTCAGCGAGGTTGAGATCCTTGAGGGAAAACCATTTTTCGTTAAACCCGGTGATGACATTGATCAAAAAGCCCTTGAGCTTGAGCAAATTCTCAGACGGCTTTACGAGAGGGGAATGCAGCCCTTCTTGCGAGAAATTCCGAAACCTTCGGAGCAAACACAAACATGAAGCTCCCGATCACCGCGGACAGGAATATAAAGGGGAGGGTGATGACCTTAACAACGGGATCAAAGGATGCTATGACGATAGAAAACTCTCCCCTCGGTACAAAGGAAAGGGAAGTTCTTATAACCGCCTTTTTCTTCATTCCGTAAACCTTCGCCGACCAGAAAGTTGATACCACCTTTAGAGCAATTCCCGAAATGGAAAGAACCGCGAGGGCGGTCAGGTCCTCCGGGATAAGCACATCACTTTCAAAGGCAAAGAAGAAGAAAAATATGCCGATTGAAAGCTCCTTGAAGGCTGAGAGATGCTTCTCTATGCTCTGGACGGTTCTTCCTTCGGGAACGAGAACTCCGATGAGAAAGGCTCCGAGGACATCAGAAAGACCCGTGAGCTTGAATGAGTATCCCGCCAGCAGTACAAGACCAAGTATAAAAAAGACGAAGTTTTCGTCATCCGCGATCCGTTCAAGGATAGACTTAAGGCGGGGGATAAGAAATTTGTGAACGATTAGAAACACTGCTAAGACTACCGCCATCTTGATTATGCTCAGGGGTAAAACAGAGGGTTCAAGAGATCCAGCTTCCTTAAGGGGAATCATGAGGGAAATAAGAAGTATGGCAAAGAGGTCCTCAAAAATTAAAATGCCGATGAGGAGCTCCGCCTCCGGTGATGCGAGCCTTTTGAAATCCATAAGGAGCTTTGCCACTATTGAAGTGCTGGATGGGTAAAAGGCTCCCGCGATGAGGAGGGAAGTCAGGGTTGAAAAGCCGAAAGCCTTTGCGAGAAAAAAAATGGGCAGGAAGTTAAGAATCAGGTCAATAAGAGCAGGCTTCCATATCCTCAATACATTGCGGAGTCGCTCAATTGAGTACTCCATCCCGATAAAAAAGAAGAGAAGTATTATCCCGGCCTCCTTGAACAGCTCAAGGAGCTCCGTTCCCTCTGGCTCTATCCACAGCTTTGCTGAAAACCCGACTATAAGGAAGGAAACGATGGGAGGAATTCCGAGCCCCCTGAGTAGATAGGAAACGACAAACATTAGAATCAGAAGGAAGTTGAGCTTGAGAAAGACGATGTGTTCGTCCATAATCAGGTGGTGCAGTCCCCGCAGTACTCAAGGAAACTGTTTATATGCGTCCTCGTTCCGATTACGACAACCGTGTCCCCCTCCCTGAGCTCCTCTTCGTAAGGGTCAGGACTGACGATCATTTCCTTCCCTCTGATAATAGCCACTACCGAGGCACCCGTTTTCTTTCTAATCTGGGAATCTGCGATCTTCTTACCTGCTACCCTTGAGTTTTTGCCGACCTTTACCCACTCCATCACCATTTCCCTCATAAACATTTCCATCTTCTCAGGAGCAACGGGCTGATAGGTTGTTCCCGCAAGTAGAAAGCCGAGCTCCTTGGCTTCGTCTTCCGAAAGCATGATGAC
>JALSHX010000107.1 GCA_026982025.1 Aquificaceae bacterium
CCTTAAAGTGGAAGAGAAGCTCTCTCAGGCAAGGAAGCTGAGGGAAACGACGCTGAGCAGGATCCACGCCCTCGCGGGGGGAAAGGTTGAATTATCGGGCTCCGACCTTGAACAGCTCCCTTTCCCCGAAAGCTTTGATCCTGAAAAAAATGTTAGTGTAAGGCTCTTTCGCCAGCAGTTGAAAGTGATAAAGAGTGAAGTTGAAAGAGCCAAGGTTGAACACTACCCGGACCTCTTTCTATCCGCGGGCTATATGCTGAGGTCGGAGATCCCCGACCTTTTTACTTTGAGATTGGGATTAACCCTCCCCGTGTGGTACGGGTCAAGGGAAAGGATGCTGGTTCTTGAAAAGAAGGAGAGGCTTTCCTCAAAGCTCTTTGAGATAGCTGATGTTAAGCTCAGAGTTACCGGAGATTTTGAGGCATTTAGAAGCGAATACAGGATAACCGACGAGATCCTCAAGACGGTCAAGAAAGAAATTGAAGAGAAGCAGAAGGAAATTTCCGCTCTGCTCATTGCCTACGAATACGACAGAACGGATATAAGGGAGATCCTCAGGGCTTACAGGATTCTCTGGGACCTTGAGTTTCAGAAGGCAATGTTAATTAAAAATTTAAATCAGGTGGTTGCAAAAGCGGAGGCGTTGCAATGAGAAAGGTTGTTTTTTTAGGGATTGTCTTTATTGTTGTGGGTGCGATTCTGTT
Organism: Aquificaceae bacterium; assembly: GCA_026982025.1. GTDB lineage: Bacteria > Aquificota > Aquificia > Aquificales > Aquificaceae > Hydrogenivirga. The sequence continues at coordinate 705 of JALSHX010000107.1, forward strand.
TTTTGTGCTCAGAGGTGGAGCCGGCACTTACAGGGAAGTTATCACAATCAAAAAGGGTGAAATATCGGTGAAGATCCTCTCGTCCGACGGGAAGATCAAGAGCGGAGGCAACAATATTAGGGTTGAGATAACACCGCCAGCAGTCCTGAAGGAATTTTACCTATACATGCCTCCGATGCCCGGAATGGACGAGATGCGTGCGGTGGCAAGACTTGAGGAGGTATCGGAGGGGGTTTATGAAGGTTCCCTCAACGTTTCTATGGACGGACCGTGGCAGATAAGAGCGGTTGTCGGAGAGACACTTGTGGCTGAGGATGTATTCATTCCTCTTTCAAAAAGAGCTACCGCCGCCTCCGGCGGCGGTGGTATGGCTCATGCCGGCCACATTATGGTTAAGAAGGAAAAGCTCCAGATGATTGGTGTTGTAACGGAACGGGTAAAAAGGCGTGAGCTCGTTAAAAGATTCAGCACAGTGGGATATATAGATTACGACCTTTCAAGGGTTTACGACATTACGGTGAGGGCTGACGCATGGATTGAGGACACCTTCGGCAGGTTTGAGGGAGAGTTTGTCAGGAAGGGGACGCCGCTCATGAGGGTGCTCAGTCCCGAAATTCAAATTGCCCTTGACGAGCTGAGGCTGGCACAGGAAAAGGAAGATCCCGCCCTCATCAAAAAGGCAAGGGAAAAGCTTGAGTATTTGAGAATAAAGGAGGTGGTAAAGGCTCCCGCTGATGGTGTGATCATTGATATGAAGGCTTTTGAAGGGGGGTATATAAAAGAGGGGCAGACCGCCTTCAGGATTGCGGACATTACTGAGGTTTGGATCATAGCGGAAGTGCCCTTAACAAAGGGTTTTTATGTGAAGTTGGGTACGAAGGTTAGAGTAATTCCCGAGGACAACCCGGATCTTGTACTTGAGGGTGTGGTTGACTACATCTTTCCCGTTGCGGACAGGAATGCGAGGACCCTCAAGGTGAGGATCAGCGCAAAGAACAGGGAAATAGCCCTCAAGCCCGGTGCCCTTGCGGATGTTGAGTTTACCTTCCCCGTAGGTGAGGTTCTTGCAGTTCCGGAAACGGCGGTGGTAGATACGGGAAAAAGGAAGGTTGTCTTCGTTGAGATGGATGAGGGTATGTTTATGCCAATTAAGGTGCATCTTGGCAGGAAAGCTGACGGATTTTATGAAGTCAGACATGGATTAAAGGAAGGTGATAAAGTTGTAATTAGGGGAACATTCCTCCTTGACTCGGAAGCTCAAATAAGGGGCATTTACGGAGCGGGTGGAGGAGGACATCAACACTGAAAGGAGGTTGCCATGGGTAAGCTTTTAGCGTTCTTGGGAACAATAGCCATCGGGCTTTCTTTTGGCGGTCCAAAGGAGATAACCGCCTACTACAACCCAAAGTGTACCTGCTGTCATAAGTACTTCAAGATCCTTGAGGAAAAGGGCTATAAGATAAACAGGGTTGAACTTGACTATCAGCTTCTATATGCCAAGAAGGACAGATTGGGAGTTCCCGTCAATCAGAGGTCTTGCCACACAATGGAGATAGGCGGTAAGTTCATTGAGGGTCATGTTCCGGTTAAAGGAATTGAGGAACTGCTTAAAAGCAAGGACGCAAGGGGGGTTTACTCTCCCCACGGGAATCTGAGCGGCTGGGGGAAGGAAGAAAAGGAATTTTTCCTTATTAAATAAAAGGAGGTAAGTTATGAAAAAGGTTGTAGCGGGTCTCATGGCAGGGTTTTTAATTGGTGGCACAGCGGTCTCACAGCAATCTCAGGATGAGCATTCAAAGCATCATTCAGGTCAGAATCAAACTACTCAGATGGGTATGCCTATGATGATGGCTCCTTACGGTTACATGCTTGTTCCGGTAATGCCCGGAGGAATGCACGGTGGTATGATGGGTCCGAGGGGGATGATGGGAATGATGGGAATGATGGGTATGATGGGAGGAATGATGGGACACGGAGGGATGGGTGCTTCGGGAATGCTCAGGCATGAGCTAATGTCCGATCCCAAACTTATGAAAGTCATTCAAGAACATCAAAAACAGTGCAAAAAGGAACTCATGAAAAAACTTGCCAACCATCCCTCTTTCGTTGAGAAGCTAATGAAGGTGATTGCAATGAACCCCGAACAGGCAAGAGAAATTTTAAAGAAGAATCCAGGGCTCAAGAAAAAGCTGAAGGAGATCCTGAAATGAGGGGGCTTATAATTACCTTTTGCGCGCCTCTTCTCTTTTTCCTTTTTTCTTTTTCCCATCAAAAGGAGGCGGTAATAAAGGAGGATAAAGGAGATAAGGCAATTCAGAGCGTCAAGTATCCCCAAACTGTAAAACTGCACCCGCCCGCTGTCCACTTTGCTGTTTCCCTGCCCCTCCTTGCCCTCCTCCTTGAAGGCTACTACCTTCTAAGGAGGAAAAAACCGGATGCGGGTGAATTTCTCTTTATCCTTCTTACTTCCGGTGCGGTCATAGGTGCCGCGGTAACGGGATACATTGCTCATGAGAGTATTGAGAACCTTCCTATAAAGAGTGAAGCCCTTGAGGTGCTTCACAATCACGAATCACTGGGCATTTATCTTGCCGGCCTATTTTCTCTGATAGCACTGCTCAGGTTCGTATACTTTTTTAAACCCTCAGCATCTTTGAGGGGTCTTTATCTTTTCCTTCTCCTCGTCGGTGTGCTGGGTATTTTAATTCAGGGAAATCACGGAGGTTCTCTGGTTTATGATTACGGTGTCGGTGTGAACCGCTGAAGGAGGTTTAAATGGAAGGATGGGGAATGCATGGCTGGGGAATGGGCTTAATATGGGTCCTTGTGGTCCTGTTTCTTATCCTCGGCGTTCTTGC
>JALSHX010000108.1 GCA_026982025.1 Aquificaceae bacterium
GATCAAGGATCTGAGAACTGAGTTTGAAACAGGAAACACAGAAGCGGTGATGGACGGTGATATAGATCCGTTCATTGAAAGCTACCTGAGGTGGAGGGCACAAAAGGGTTCCGAAGAGGGTTTATAATTAAATAACTATGGCTATCAGAGTGGGTATTAATGGCTTCGGAAGGATAGGGAGGAGCTTTTTCAGAGCCTGCAGGGAGAACCCGGATATTGAGATTGTTGCTGTTAACGACCTGACAGATTCCGAGCACCTCGCCCACCTTTTAAAGTACGACTCGGTTCACGGGATTTATCCCGGTGAAGTTGAGGCGGACGAGGGGTCTCTCAGGGTTGAGGGCAGGGAGATAAAGATATTTGCATACAGGGATCCTGCGGACATTCCATGGGGAGACCTCGGCGTTGATGTGGTTGTGGAATCAACGGGCGTGTTCAGGGACAGGGAAAAGGCAAAACTCCACCTCAAGGGAGGTTCAAAGAAGGTAATAATATCCGCACCCGCAAAAAACCCAGACATCACAATTGTTCTGGGCGTCAACGAAGAGGAATACGATCCAGCATCCCACAACATCATTTCCAACGCCTCCTGCACAACAAACTGCCTCGCGCCGATGGTCAAGGTTCTGGACGAGGCATTCGGAGTTGAGAGGGGCTACATGGTGACGGTTCACGCATACACCAACGACCAGAGGCTCCTTGACCTTCCCCATAAGGACATGAGGAGGGCAAGGTCCGCAGGAATAAACATAATTCCCACTACAACCGGTGCGGCAAAGGCGATAGGTGAGGTTCTTCCCCACCTCAAAGGAAAGCTTGACGGAAGTGCAAGGAGGGTACCGGTTGCCGACGGTTCCCTGACCGACCTGACGGTGGTGGTTAAGAATCCTCCCTCTTCGGATGAGGAGGTTAAGGAAGCCTTCAAAGAGGTTAGCAGGCAGTTTGTCTCCTCCGGCAAAAGGTACCTCAAGGAGGTTCTTCAGTACTCCGAAGAACCTATTGTGTCCTCTGACATTGTTGGAAATCCTCATTCATGTATATACGACGCTCCCCTGACCGCTGTCATGGGGAATATGGTTCATGTGGCGGGTTGGTATGACAACGAGTGGGGATACTCCTGCAGACTCAGGGACCTCATCACCTTCATCGCAGAGCGGGGCATCTGAGTAGATGGCTGAGGCTTTTCAATCGCCGAGGGGCTTTCACGATATTCTCGCCGATGATTCCCGCAGGTTCAGAAGGGTTTCGGCAACCATCAGAAGAATCCTTGAGTCTCACGGATTTGAGGAAATAGTTCTTCCCGTTGTTGAGTTTGCGGACCTCTTTCAGAGGTCCATAGGAGAAAATACCGACATCGTCCAGAAGGAGATGTTCATTTTTAAAGACAGAAAGGGTAGGATCCTCGCCCTAAGGCCCGAAGGTACCGCGGGGGCTGTAAGAGCCTACATCCAGCACAGGCTCTGGACTCAAAGACCTTACCATAGATTGTTCTACGAGGGTCCCATGTTCAGGTACGAGAGACCTCAGGCGGGAAGGTACAGACAGTTTCACCAGATAGGGGCGGAAGTCTTTGGCTCGGAAAGTCCTGCGGCTGACGCGGAGCTGATTCTGATGACCGAAAAGATACTTAAAGAGCTAAGCATATCAGCCGAGATCCAGATCAACTCAATAGGGTGCAGAAAGTGCAGACCTCTTTATAGAAAGGCTCTTTTGGAATTCCTTGAGGGTGTTAGCTCAAACCTTTGCAGGGATTGCATTGAAAGGAAGGAGAAAAACCCCCTCAGGGTTCTTGACTGCAAGGTTGATTCCTGTCAGGAGGCTGTGGCGAATGCACCTGCAACGGTTGATTTCCTGTGTGATGAGTGCAAGGACCACTACAAAATATTGAGGGAGTATTTGAGGGAGAGTAAGGTCAAGTTTGTGGAAAACCCCCGTCTCGTTAGGGGTCTGGATTACTACACGAGGACCGTCTTTGAGGCAATTTCTAAAAAACAGGAAACGGCGGTAATAGCGGGTGGAAGGTACGACTATCTAGTTGAGGAGCTCGGAGGTCCTCCCACTCCCGCCCTGGGCTTTGCGGTGGGCGTTGAAAGGCTGATGGCGGAGCTCGGTAAAGAAGGGGATCAGAGACACCTTTACCTTGTCATTCCCCTTGGCGATGCTCTGGCTTACGCCCTGAGGATTGCAGAATCGTTGAGGAAGAGGGGTGAGGCGGTTGAGATATCTCTAAGAAGGGGAGGGCTTAAGAAACAGCTTGAATTTGCAGACAGGATCGGTGCGAGCTACGCGGTGATGGTTGGTGAGGACGAGTTGAGGGGAGGTTACTACACACTCAAAGATCTAAAAACCGGCGAGCAGAAAAGAATAGAGTTCGGATCTTCAGAAGACGAGGGCTAAGTTTACGGTGAAGTGGGAAACGTATTCAATATCTTGAATGTTCACCGCCTTAACCTTGTACTCAGCCCCGACTCCGAAAACTCCGAAGGTCAGCATTGCACCTCCGAAGGCCTGAAGACCCGTTGCGTTTATATCGCCGAGAGTGCCGATCCTGTCACCGGTAGTTGAATCAAAGGCATCAATCCCGAATCTGTTAACTGAGACTCCCAGACCGCCGAAGAGCTGTATCATGGAGATGGATGCCTTGACCTTTCCGTTAGCCTCAAGTGTTGTGTAGGTAAAGTCAATCCTGCATGTCCCGTAGCTGAAGCAGTAGGCATCACCTATTTTAAGACTGCCCGATGCGAGCTCAAAGGAGGGACCCGCACTCATCATGGGTCCCAGAGGCATGTCAAGATCAAGATAAAGGGCGGCGTAGGAATTTAGTCTGATGGGGTCCTTCACATCCTTGATCTTGATTGAGGCACCTCCGAGCTTTAGACCGAGTTCTGAAGAGTATGCAAATGAGCCGATGACAAAAAACACCAAGGTCAAAAGCTTTTTCATTCTTCACCTCCAAACAGTTCCCACACCTCCAATATATCAGAATATGTAACCTACACCAACTTCAATTCTCGGTGCAAATCCGGAGAAGGCTCCCACTGAGGTGCCGTTCACTTTGACCTCCCCGAGGTAATAGGTTGCGCCGAGGGCGAGGTCAAGTATAAGCTTTGAACCGAATCTGTATCCTCCCTGAGCGTAGGGATAAACTAAGGTTCCGGTTGCCGAAGAACCGGTGGTTTCGTCCTTTGCTGTCACGGAGACGAATCCTCCGCCCGCTTCACCGAAAAGTCCGTTGGGCTTTCCCTTAAGGTAGTACCTTCCGCCACCTTCAAGCCCTATAACTGTAACTCTTATATCAGAGTACTTTGACATGGCAAAGGCGAGGTTTCACCTTACGCTCACATTCCTGCTGGGAAGCCCAAGATACTCGGCACCCACATTTGCAAGACCGAAGATTAGACCTATCGGGTTAACCGTGATAGCAATATCCTGTGCATAAGAGGATGAGGTTAATGCCACAGTTCCCGCTGTTGCAATTAAAAATTTCCTCATTTCGTTTCCCTCCTTTCGTTTTAAGTTT
>JALSHX010000109.1 GCA_026982025.1 Aquificaceae bacterium
GTCTCGGTCCGCTGTGTCTTCCTGCGTCCCTGAGCACCGCATTTGCTCCCTTATCTCCAATGAGATTCCTTACGCCCTCCGTGAGCTCTACCATTGCTATAAGGAGTATATCGGGATCAACCATCTTGCACCCCCGACATTGTTAGCTTCTATTTTACATCTAAAATCGGTTTAAAGGCTGACCCTCTTAGCTGAATAAACTCCGTTATTATGCTGTACTTGTCCTTTAGAGTTTGAAATGCGTCAAGGATGGTCTTTTCAAAATTCCTTTCAAGGCTTTTAATTACATAGTCAAGATCCCTCATCTTTATGTAAGCAATTCCGCCCCAAGATTCCCTTATTAGACCGACCGTAACATTAAACCTGTTAAAAAAGCTGATGAGGTTTTCTTTGGAGAGCTTGGCGGAACCGTCTATTAGCAAGACATCGTTTCCCCTGAGCTTTCTGAGACCCCTGTACGCTCCGAAAACTGAGCTGTCCCTTAAGCTGTTAATTATGCATACATCCGGGAATCTTTCAAAAATATCTTTAAAGTGACCCGAAACGGAAGCGTATATGCTGTCAACTCCCACAAGCCTCTTTAACAGCTCAATGTTAGCCTCAAGCCTTTTGTAAAAGTCTTCTTTACTTCCTTTCAGAACCTGAGAGTAAAGGAGTATTAAAGCTTTCATACTATAATTTTAAGCACCGTTATGGATTTTGACCTGAAAAGAAGGTTATCTCCCCGAATCCTTGTTACAAGTCGGGATAAGCCCACTTTGTGGATCCACTGCGCAAGCGTTGGAGAGTTCAATACAGTTAAGCCCCTTCTTCCTCACTTGAGGGACAAATACTTCCTCTTTTTGACCTACTTCTCACCGCGGGCTAAAAAATACTTACAGGGGCAAGATGCGTTTTACGATTTTCTTCACCCTCTTCCCCTTGACTTTCCCCCAGTTATCAGAAAAGTTGAAAAACAGGTAAGACCCGTTGCGGTGATTATAGTTGAAAGAGAAATTTGGCCCTCAATGATACTTTCAACAAGGGCTAAGAAGTTCCTTATAAACGCCCAGTTCAGGGGCAGAATCCTTGAGAGGTTCCTTGCAAAGAGATTTGACCTCATTATTACAAGGGAAGAAGATGACAGGAAGATGTATTTAAGAGCAGGAGCAAGAGAGGTTGTATCCTGCGGAAACCTCAAGCTCGTTCAGGAGCAAAGTCATGTGGAGGACCCCATTGAAAAAGACGGTCAATCCAAGCTCGTAGTAGCAGGTAGCACACACGATGGTGAGGAAAAGATTATCCTTGACGCACTTAAAAAAACTATCCTTGAAGGCAGAGCACGGCTTGTGATAGCACCGAGACACATTGATAGATCACTCACCGTACTTGAGCTTAGCAGAAAATCAGGTTTAAGTGCTGAACTGAAAAGCTCTCTAAAACAGGATTGGCAGGTTCTCGTGGTTGATACACTCGGTGAATTGAAAGCCTTTTACTCCATAGCGGATGTGGCAATTGTGGGAGGCACTTTTGTGCCCGTTGGGGGACATAACCTCTTTGAACCAGCATACTTCGGAAAACCCGTTCTCTTCGGTCCATACACCCGGAAAGTCAGTGATGTGGCAAGATTTTTGATTTCGGTGGATCTGGGTTTCCGGGTGGAGGGAGCAAATGAGTTAAAAGAGAAAATTATTGAACTGCTTGAGGGAAATTTTACGCCAAAAATAGACGCAAGGAAAATATCGGATAAGGTGAAAAATTGTTACCTTCAAGCCCTTGAGTCAAAGCTTGAGAAGTGAACGAACGCTCTGCTCAACATCATCCATGACCCGCCTAAAAGCTTCAAGAGCCTCCGGAGGTTCATCTATGAGCCATACTTCTCTCCTCTTGTGTGAGTGAACGAATGCGCACTTTTCCTTTGCTTCATTTCCTATTGTTATCAGAAGGTCAAGCTCCTCATAAGGTATCCCATCAATAGACTTTGGTTTTAAACCTTCGGCGGGAAACCCTCTCTGAGTTAGAACCTGAATTGTGTAGGGGTGAACCTCTTTATCGGGAGAGACACCCGCAGAGTAAATATCCGCCCTTAATCCCGCCTGCCTTATTAGCTCCTTTGCTATGACTTCCGCAAAAATACTTCGCACCGCGTTTCCCCTGCTAACGAATGCAATTTTCATGGTTTTAAATAATATCATGAGCGACAAAAAAGTATTCATATCCATAGGGGACCTTTCCGCCAGAAATTACATTTACGAGATTTTTTCCGAGGGCTTTGAAAACTTTTCATTTTCGGCAATTACGGACGACAAGCTTGAGGGCATCGGCTTTAAAAGCGTGGGGAGAATTGAGGACATCTCCGTCACGGGAGGAACCGAGGTTATTCCGCGCCTTCCCGCCATCTTAAAAACATTCAGGAGGGCGAGGGATGAACTCAAAAGCTGTGATTGCCTGATCGCCTGCGATGCACCTGGCTTTAACCTGAAACTCATTAAAGAGGCAAGGAAATCCGGCGTCAAAAAAGTTATCTACTTTATATCCCCGCAGGTATGGGCTTGGAAAAGGGATAGGGTCCGTACAATTGCAAATTTTGCTGATCACATGGTTGTGATCCTGCCCTTTGAGGTTGAAATTTACAAAAGAATACCCGGTATAAAGGTGCACTACCTCGGTCATCCCCTCGTTGACCTGGTCGGGAATAGGGATCGGAAGGGAAGCAGTGAAGAAGGAGCGGGGGTAAACTGCCTCCTGATGCCGGGAAGCAGGTGGAGTGAAATTAAAAAACACACCCGGTTTTTGAAAAAGGTGATCAGCAAAGCGGATAAAGACCTCATCTTCACGGTTCCTACCCTCAAACGATTCAAGGGGTTCCTTGAAGAAGCCTTCAGAGGTGAGAGGGTGAAGGTTCTTTCCGAAGAGGAAAACCTGAGCACCTATGACATTATGGGGAGAACAAGGGGAGGGCTCATAGCCTCGGGCACCGCATCCCTTGAAGCTGCACTTATGGGCATTCCCCACGCCATATTTTACAGGGTGAATCCCCTCACCTACCATTTAGCCAAACTTTTTGTAAAGATTGATTCAATTAACCTTCCGAACATCATACTGGGAAGAAAAATAGTTCCGGAGCTCATAAACAGTTCACCCGAAGATGCGCGGAAGGCTTTGATGAGGGTTCTCTTTGACGAGAAATTGAGGGAAAGACAGAAGCTTGAGTTTTCTGGATTGAGAGAGATTTTGGGAGGAGGCGGGGTTATTGATAGGCTCAGAACTTTATTTCTTGAATTATTATCTTAACCATGGGCGGAATTGAGGGCATGTTCCTCTTTGTTACTTCCAGAATAGCGGAATTCGCAGGAATAATAATGACGATTTTCTTAATGTTCAAGGGTTATAAGGCAAAGTATGTTTACTTGATCGGTGCAATAGTGCTGATCAGCATAACACTGAGCCTCTTTAGTCTGCTCTACAGGGAATACTTCCTGATTCTTGCAACCGGTGACATTCTTCTGACCCTCAC
>JALSHX010000110.1 GCA_026982025.1 Aquificaceae bacterium
CTAACCCTACTCCCTCCCACCCTGCAAATATGCCTATGAGATTGTCAGATAAAACTATTAGTAGCATGGAAAATAAAAAGAGCGATAGATAGGTGTAAAACTTGTGGACCCACTTGCCGAAGAAGTGCTCCATGTAGCCGAGGGAATATATAAATATCAGAGTAGCCACGCCCGTTACGACCGCTGACATTAGAACCGAGAGGGAATCAAAGTAAAAACCGATGGTCAGGGTGTAGTCTCCGATGGTTATGAACTCGTATACACTCACGGAAAAGGGCTGTTCAAGGGCTCTGGGCATCACGATGAGGGACATTACAAAGGAAACGGCTCCCCCGAGTATGGTTATAACACCGCTGGCAACATCTCCGATCTTCCTGCCAAGAACGGATGTCAGAATCAGGGCGATGAGCGGTGCGATAATTATCCCGAGCCCTTCCATCCATCACCCCCTCATATCAGTAATCTCATCCGTTGACTCAACGAATCTCAGGCGAAAAATTGCAATTATTATACCCAAACCGACAGCGGCCTCAGCGGCGGCGAGGGCTATTATGAAGAGGGCAAAGATCTGACCCTCAACAAGCCCCAGATGGGCATCCGCACCGACGAAGGCAACATTGACCGCATTGAGGGCAAGCTCAAGGCTCATTAGAACCGTAACCAGATTTTTTCTAACAATAAGCCCCAGCACACCCAGACCGAATAGCACCATGCTCACCACAAAGTAAGCCTCAAGGGGTATCATTTTCATAGGTCTGGCTCTCCTTTCTTCCTATTAGCACCGCACCTATCATTCCTATAAGAAGAACGAGGGAAACCACCTCAAAGGCAAAGAAGTACTTGGTAAAGAGAATGGACCCGACCACCTCTGTATTACCGAGCTTTGCCATGAGGGACCTAAACTTTCCTTCGGGAGAAGCGGTCACACCGAGGAGAAATACTATTAGCATCTCTGCGTAAAGAAGGAGAATCAGGGGAAACGAAAGAATGCCCTCCGCCCTGTAATGGGTTCCCTTTTTAAGTGCCTTCTCCCACGGGACGGCGGTCAGAACGAACACATAAAAAACAGCGATGGCAACCGCGTAAATGAGGAGCTGAAGGGCACCCACCAGCTCCGCTCCCGCCGTGAAGAATATACCCGCAATTGCTATGAGGGCGGAAAGAAGCCAGAGGATAACATAAACAGGATTCGTAAAGGTTATAACTCCCACGGCAGAAATGATTGCCCATGAGGAGAACAGGAGGAAGATCAGAAACCTTACCATTCGTGCCTCCCCTTGGTTGCCGGCTCGGGAAGATTTAGGTCGTTCTCTTTCCAGAGTCTATCCCTCTGAGAGTCGTCAATCCATATCCTGTCGGGTTCGTTCTCCCTCCTCATCTGCCAGTCTTTTCCGATCCTCTCAAGTAGCTCAAGGTCAAGAATTGAGTCTCGCCTCGTGTAGCTTGCTGTCTCGTGAATATCGCTCTGGAAAAGGCAGTCCACCGGACAGGCGTCAACGCAGAATCCGCAGAATGTACAGAGCATAAGGTTCATGTTAAAGACCTTCACAACGCGGTTCCCGTTCTCAAGCTTTTCCCCCTCAATCTCAAACAGCTGGGGGACGGGGCAGGCTCTTTTACAGAGCATACAGACAACGCACCTGCTCCTTCCGGGAATCACCTCAATTTTGAACCTCTCAACCCATTCGTCGTAGGCTGGCTGGGGCTCGTTGCCGTCCACGACCTTGTGTCCGAAGAATCCTCTGAAACGCTTGGGGGGTGTCAGCTTTTCGTACGGGTAGTGGGTGGTTATGGTTTTTGAAAAGGCGTGTCTGATAGTTACGGACAACCCCTTTATAAAATCTATAAAAAGAGCCCTCTCAATCCAGCTGAGGGGCTTTGTAAACATTCGCTTAACCATGGCTCACCTCCAGATGAGCGGTGCTATTATAGCGGTCAGGACGATATTAATCAAGGCTAAGGGAAGCATGACCTTCCACGCAATCTCCGTAATCTGGTCTATCCTGTATCGGGGGAGAGTCCAGTGAAGCCAGAGAATAAAGAGAAAGAGGAATGTGACCTTCAGAAGAAACCACACATAGGGGGACAGGGGTCCGAGGAAGAAGAGGGGATCAACAAAGCCGACGAAGGGAATGTTAATAGGTGACCATCCGCCGAAGAAAAGAACCACGGCAATTGCGGAGAGGGTCAGGACCTCAATGTACCACTCAACGAGGGGAAAGATCCCGAACTTCATCCCTCCATATTCCACCGTAAAGCCCGTTACCAGCTCCGCTTCCGCCTCCTGTATGTCAAAGGGCACCCTTCCCGTTTCCGCGAGGAGAGAAAACATATAAACAACAAAGGCTATGGGCTGAACCCATACATACCAGAGGTTTTGCTCAATCTGATTCTGAACGAGCTGGTATGTGGAGAGTGTACCTCCGAGTATTAAAGGTCCCATTACCGCAAAGGTTATGGCAACCTCGTAAGAGATAATTATTCCCGCCTTTCTCATGGATCCTATAAGGGGATACTTTGAGTTTGATGCCCAGCCTGCAAGAGCTATTGCATACACCGCGAGGGAACCCAGACCGAACACCAGAAGGATGGCAACATTAACATCCGTCAGGATGGGTTTGACGGTTATACCCAAAACCTCAAACTCGGGACCGAAGGGGATAAGGGCAAAGACGAGGGTTGCTGGAACGAGGGCGAGGACTATTGCAAGATTGTAAAGGAATCGGTTTCCCCTCCCGGGGAACAGGTCCTCCTTGGTAATTAGCTTAAGACCGTCCGCAATGGGCTGAAGGAGACCGTGCCATCCAACCACCATCGGACCCGGTCTTCTCTGGATGTGGGCTGCAACCTTTCTCTCAACCCAGGTCAGGAACGCACCCACTCCGAGGGCAATTGCAAGGATCACGAGTATCTTAATGGTTATCACGATCAAGCCGGCCACGACTCCTTCCATTCCTTTCCACCTACCTGTCAGTTTCTCCCACCACGGGGTCAATACTGGCAAGTATTGTAACAGCGTCCGCAATAACCCTGTCTTTCATAAGGAAGGGGTATGCGCTGAGGTTGTAGTATGAAGGCGGGTGAATCTTCACCCTGTAAGGCTTCACTCCTCCCGTTGAGAAGATGTAAAAACCAAGTTCTCCGCGGGGATTCTCGCCCGAGGAGTAAATTTCTCCGGGGGGTACCTTCAAGCCAATTCCGTCAAGGGTGAGCTTTAGCTTCATGTCCTTGGGAACCTCTGCAAAGAAAGGCTCGTGGCGTGAAAGCTTCTTGAGTTTTTCAAGGCACTGGGAGATGATCCTTACGCTCTGGCGCATCTCCTCAATCCTTACCAGATACCTGTCATAGCAATCTCCCGTCTCCCCAACGGGCACATCAAATTCCACATCGCCGTATGCATCGTATGGCTCAAGCTTTCTAATGTCGTACGCTACGCCGGAGCCCCTGATCACGGGACCAGTGACGCCGTAGTAATAA
>JALSHX010000111.1 GCA_026982025.1 Aquificaceae bacterium
AGGCAAAGTCGGCGTTTATGTTGTAGGCACTTCCATCTTCACCCACCCCCACGGGTGCGATCACAGGAATGAAGTTCCTTTCAATGAGTGAGTTTATAAGCTCCGAGTTAACCTCCTCCACCTCTCCCACCAGACCCACATCGTCGGCGGGTGCTTCAATGCCGAGCTCTTTGAAGTATTCATCCTTTTCAAGCTTCCTCGCCCTCAATAGCCTTCCGTCCCTTCCGGAAATTCCCACGGCGTAAACTTTTTCACCGCTGTAGCGGTTAATAAGAGCTACGATGTCCTTGTTCACATCTCCTGAGAGGACCATTTCAACAATGTGCATGGTTTCCTCGGAGGTTTTCCTGACACCGCCAACGAATTCTGGTTTAACTCCGAACTTCTGAAGGGTTTCGTTGATCTGAGGACCACCCCCGTGAACCACTACGGGATTTATACCTACATACTTCAAAAGAACAACATCTCTTGCAAAGGACTCTCTGAGGGATTCATCTTTCATTGCACTCCCGCCCAGCTTAATTACAAAGGTTTTTCCGTGGAATTCTCTGATGTAGGGCAGTGCCTCTTGAAGAACCTGTGCTCTCTGGATGAGTTTTTCCATAAACAAATTTTATACTCCATCTACCGCCTTCGGCGGTGGGGCAAGGCAGATGAAAATATAAGGATTTCAAGATATTCAAAGATTTTTAAAGGTTAATAAACCCTAAGGAGTTTTTATGGGTTTTTACGGCGGTGACCTTTAAACTAACCCATTATTACCGAGGAAGGAGGGCGAGTCATGACAGAGGGGCTTACGAGAAGAAAGTTTTTAAAAGTTGCGGGAGCGGGGGCTCTGGGAACAATTATCGGAGCGTGCGGTAATGGTACCGTTCCCTCCGGTCTCTCCTCGCAGGGAATGATGGGAGGAGGTATGGGAGGCACTACCGGAGGGGGGACCACCTCCTCCGGCTCAACATTCACCGATCCTCCCCTTGCTTCCCTCGTTAGAAACGGAAACATCGTGGAGACGACTATCGTTCCCCAGAGTGCCCAGATCAACATCAACGGCACGACTGTGAACATGATAGCCTACAACGGCTCTTACCCCGCACCCACCATAAGGGTCAAGTCGGGAGACATTCTCAGGGTCAGCTTCACCAACCAGTTTTTGACTACACCGGTGAGACGGTTTTTCACTGCCACATCCTCGGTCACGAGGACATAGGCATGATGGGAATCTGGAGGAGGGTATAAGAAGGTCCGCTCCTTCTCTTAACGCCCGCCGGGTCCTGCCGTTGCCTCCTCCCTTTTTACCTTTTCTTCTGCTTCAGGTTCTTCCACCATTGCCTCCGCAAGGTAATCCGCCAGATGCTCAACCTTTTGATTTCCCTTAAACCTCTTCATGCCATCCCTAAGCTGAAGTACGCATCCGGGACAGGTGGTCAGCACCCTGTCTGCCTCTGTTTCCCTGAAGTCTTCAATTTTCTCCTTCTGCACTTTTTCCGAAAGGCGGGGGTTCTTTATGCTCCATAGTCCCGCAAATCCGCAACAGGACTGAGCCTTTTGAGCCTTCACCAGCTCTGCGTTTTCTACCCTTTCAATGGCATCGTAAAATGTTCCGGGATCAACCTTCATGGCGCTGTAGGAGTGGCAGGGCACATGAAAAGTGAGCTTTTCGTTGGCACCGTGAAACTTGAGGGGAAATCCCTCCTTTTGAAGTATCTCGGTAAAGTCGTAAACTTTCCAGTCTTTTTTGTAGTCCTCAATAAGGGCTCCTCCGCATGTGGGACATGCTACAACCACCGCGTCAAAGTTATGCCTTTCCATCTCCCTGATGTTATGGTCCCTCAGCTTTTCAAAGGCGGATACATTGCCGTGGTATAAATGGGGAGCACCGCAGCACTTTATATCCTGAGGGACCACAACCGTATATCCCAGAGCATTCATAAGCTTGATAACGCTTTCTCCCGTTTTACCGTAAAACACATCAATCATACATCCAGTGAAAAAGAGCAGGGTTCCCTTTTCCTCACGGGCTCTGAAGGTTTTTCCCCTGATGCCGAAGGGTTCACCGCAGGGCTTTGGCATAAACTTAACACTGCCCGATGGCAGGGGCACCTTTACCTCGTCGGGAAGGATGCCTCCGAGCTTACCCGCCGCTTTTATTACCTTCCTTCCCAAGGAGGACTGCATAAACTCAAGGCTTTTTAGACCCGCTTTTGATATTAAATCCCTTCCCAGCTCCTCATCCTGTAGCCTTCTTGCCTGGACAAAGATCTCCTTGTACTGAACATCATTTGGACAGATCCACTCACACCGCCTGCACATTGCACACTCGTTCCACTGTTTTGCCACATCCTTTCCGAGAGGTATTTCGTTGTTCACGACCATTTCGGCAAGGGCAAGCCTGCCCCGTGCAAAGCTTCCCTCTTCTCCGTGGTATGAGGGACAGACGGACTTACAGAGTCCGCACTTCACACACTTGAGGGCGAGGTCTTTGGGTATTACCGCTTTAAGCTCCTGCTCCATTGCTTAAATTAATGTATTGTAAGGACTTTTTTCAATAATGATTAAATTCACATAGGGAAGATGCGGGATGGGTGAATTTTTTTCCTTTAAAGAGCCTGTTAAAGGTTCGGAGCTGAGGTTTCAAATTATACCGGTATCAAAGATAATAATTCCCTCAATTGAGAGGGAGATTTCTCCGGCTCATGTAAAGAAGCTTGCGGGATCAATTGAAAAGGTAGGCTTTCTTGACCCTATACTCGTTATTGAAACCGACAGGGGGTACGAGGTTGTCAACGGTCAGCACAGACTTGAGGCTGCAAAGATGGTCGGTGCGGAGGAGGTGCCTGCAATCGTAATCCCCCCGCACATCAGGGATTACATAATCAGTCTTAATGTAGAAAAGGCTCCTAACCTCAGGGATAAGGCTCATCAGGCATATGAGATATTCAGCTATTATCTTGAAAGGGATCCACGGATGGAGGAAGTTCGGCTTGAGCCGATGGTTGAGGAGCCGTACTACTTAACGGTGGGTTTCGTTCTTGAAGAACTCGGTGATGAGAGGTTTCCCGGATATGCCTTTGAAAGGGTCCTGAGGAGGGTTGACGGGTTTCTCTCCCTTCCCCTTGAAGAGGCGGGAGAGGAAAGAAGAAAGAGGGCTGAGGTCCTCCTTGACCTGAAGGATGTTCTTAACAGAAGGTATGAGGAGCTCAAGCTCACAAATGCTATCCTCAAGGAAGCCATAGTTTCAAAGGCCTTCCAGAGCATTTACGGGAAGAGGGTGAAAAAGGTGGAGGATGACTTTTTCTCCGTCATTTCAAAGCTGAAAGAAGAGATACCGGGGGTTGAGCTAACCCGGGAGGACACCCTATCCCTTTGAGGTTCTTCATAAGCTAATCATCTCCTCAATTGTCAGAGCAACGCTTTCTGCAAGGGCATTCAGGTTATATCCACCTTCAAGGACAAAGAGGGTCGGTGCTCCAAGG
>JALSHX010000112.1 GCA_026982025.1 Aquificaceae bacterium
AAGGTCAAATACCGTGTCGCTTGTGATGTAGGGGACCTCTTCAATACCTTCAACGGGAGGAAGGGAAGGTCTTGAGCCGACCGCTATAACGCACCTTGAGAACCTGATGCTCCTGTCCCCCGCAACGAACAGGTCCTCTCCCTCAAACCTTCCTTCCGCCTCAATGTACTCAATACCAGGATAGGCGGAGAGAACATCAAGGTACTTTTCCTTTCTCAGCTCATCAAGGAGGGCTTTCTTAGCCTCCACAAGCTCCCTGAAGTTAAGCTCTATGCGTGAGGGCAAAAGGCCCGGAAAATCCCTCTCCGAGGAGTGAATTAGATTTGAGGCTTCTATAAAGAACTTGGAGGGAACACACCCCCGGTTCAGACATGTACCACCTATTATACCCCTTTCAACGATGATGATCCTTCTCGCCCCGAGGTCCCACGCCCTTATTGCAGAGGCAAATCCCACAGACCCGCCCCCTACGATCAGAAGGTCGGGAAGATCTTCCGAAGGTATATAAACAACGGGACCTTCCTCAAGAACCTCCGCTCCGTATCCCGCCCTTTCAATGGCGGAAACAAGGTCCCCGGGACTAACCTCACCCTGAGTCTGAACCTCCGCAAGACCCTCAGGAAAGCGAACCTCAGCTTTCACAACTCCCTCAACATTCTCAAGGGCTGACCTAACCGTCACCGCACAGTGTTCGCAGGTCATTCCCGTGATCTTCAGCCTTATCATCTCAGAACTCTCCCTTTGAAATAATCGTGCCCCTGTAATTTCCCGCCTTTTGAATCACCTCAAGGATCTTCTTTTCGCTAACGCTGTCCTCAGCCACAACCACCGCTACGCGGTTTTTGAGAGAGGCGCTTACCCACTTCACTCCCCTGACCTTTTCAACAGCCTTCTTCACCGCAATTGGGCAGAGCTTGCATGTCATGCCTTCAACGTCAATGACAAAAACCTTCTCCGCAAAGGAGAACCCCCCAATGGTAGCAACCGCAAGGATTGAGACTGCCAACTCTCTCATTTCTCAACCTCCGTAAATTTTGAGTAAAAGGTACGGATATACTGTTGCGATAATGAGGAGAATAAAAGCCCCCCCAGCTGACAAAGAAGCTTACCCTCCTCGCGGAGGAAGGCTCCTGACAGGCACACTCGGGTGCGGAGGGATTGATAATTTTCCTGATGCGGTCCCTCAGGTGAAGCCTGTAGAGGGAGTATCCCACCGCGAGGTACCCTCCAAGAAGGAACAGCCACCTGTATGGCTCAAGGACCTTCAGAAACCCGAGACCGCTAACCGAAACGCCGAAGACCACGAATAGGGTGGGAGCAGCACAGCAGGAAGCCGCAAAGAAGGAGGCAACAGCTCCCAGAAGGGCTGAAAAGGATTCCCTCATGAGGACCTCCTCACAAGGACTCTCACAGCCTCAAGGAACTCCTCAAGGTACTTCATATCACCCGCCTCAAGGGAGGGCTTGACGCACGAATCCACATGCTCCTCAAGGAGTCGCACCGCAAGGCTTGAGAGGGCACTTTTGACGGCGGATATCTGGATGAGTATCTCGTCACAGCTCCTCCTCTCCTGAACCATCCTGCTTATTCCCCTTATCTGACCCTCAATGCGGGATAGCCTTCCCGATAGCTCCTCTATTACTTCCTCTCTCAGGTATAAATCACATTTCCCTTCCATTTACCAATACCCCGTATGGGTATATTATAGGTCCGGAGGTGCCGGGAGTCAACTTCTGGTCCAGACCTCTCATTCGCCGGAACGCCTCACTTCCCTGAGGACGAAGCCCGATTCCCTGACGATATTCTCAAGGTCCTCCCTCGTGTATTCAAAGGACTGGTCAATTTCAAGGCGAACTATCCCCCGGTTGAGACTGATCTCAACCCTTTTAACGCCTTTCAGCTTCTTCAGCTTCTTCTCAAGACCGTAGGCACAGAAAGCACAGGCAAGCCCGTCAACCCTCATTATGAGCTCTCCCCCGAATGTGAGGGAAAAAAGAAGGGAAAGGGCTAAAAGTAGCTTCATACCTTTACCTCCGCTCAAAAATGGACCTCAACGGAGAGGGCATAACGCTCCGCGTCAGCTCCTGAGGCGGGAATCTGCACCCCGCCCTTAACTGCCAAATTTCTGTATGTGAAGAAGAAGGCGGGAGAAAGGAAGAGGAACCTTTTATTTCCCTTCTGCTCGTAATTGAGCTCCGAGAGAAGGACAAGGTCGGGTTTGAGGTACTCCGTTAGCCACGGGCGGATTCCGACTGCTGTGTCCGCGTAAAACCTGTCCGCTGTCCTTACATCCGCAAAGAAGTACCACCTCCTTGATTCCCTTCCCACAGCGACACCCCCCAAAAAGTAGGAAGTTCCACCGACTGCATCGGTGGTCATACCTCCGATGAAGGAGAGGGCATCAACCCTTCCCCTCTCGTAATCCTTCCAGACCCTTACCTTGACCCTGAAGGCACCTCCCCTGAACCTTTCAAAGCCCTGAAGTGCCCTTAATGTCAGTGAGACATCTTCCGTGAGACCGTAAAGAACCTCCGTTGCAATCCCCCTGAAGTCCCCTTCTCTCACATACTCCGCCTCAATCCCCACCCCTCCTTTAAAGATTGTTCCCGGTCCAAGTCCGAAAATGGGCTCATGGGAAAACCCCGCAATGGTTAAAGCCAGAAGAAGGAGAATCGCCCTTTTCATGAGCCGAGCCACCTCATCAATGGAACGGAGAGGTATGCAAAGAAGAACCCGACGGAGTAAATAAAGACAGAAACCATAAAAATAATCTTTGAAAATCTGCTTGCCACCTCACAGCCCTCTCCCGCAATAGAGCACGCCACCCTGCTCTTGGGTCTGAAGATGACCACGCCGGAAAGAAGGATCATTGCCCCAGCAAAGAGGAAGAAGTAAAGCTTGTACCTTGAAAGGGTTATGAGAAAGGGAAAGGCGGAAACGAGGGATGCTACCGCGGACCCTCCAGCCACAGCCGCAACCATTGCTGGAAGGGCACAGCATATCAGTGTGCTCGTTGACCCGAAGAGGGCAAGGAAGCTGAGGATCTTTCTCCTTAGGTCTTCCATAAAAATCAAAGATAAACCTTCCAGCGCACTGGAAGTCAACTGCTACTGTGTTATCTTTTTTCTCTGATGGATCTGTCCCTCATCAGGAACTTCTCCATAATAGCCCACGTTGACCACGGAAAGTCCACCCTTGCGGACCGCCTTCTTGAGTTTACGGGATGCGTGAGCGAAAGGGAAAAAAGGGATCAGATCCTTGACACCCTTGAGGTGGAAAGGGAGAGAGGAATAACCATCAAGATGCAGGCGGTAAGGATGGCCTACAGGGCAAAGGATGGAAAGACCTACACCCTTCACCTCATTGATACCCCCGGACACGTTGACTTCTCCTACGAGGTGTCAAGGGCTCTTGCCGCCTGTGAGGGTGCTCTCCTGCTGGT
>JALSHX010000113.1 GCA_026982025.1 Aquificaceae bacterium
TCGTGTTCGTTAACAGGGTTGCACTCTTTTTAACTATGATTGCCTCCTTTTCCTATGTTGTTGTTTACACCATACTACTCAAGAGAAGAACTCCCGTTGCAACGGAGATAGGAGGCATTTCCGGGTCCCTTCCGCCCGTTATAGGTTATGTGGCAGGTTCGGGAGAGCTTGACCTGAGGGCTTTTGTGCTCTTTCTTATAATGTTCATGTGGCAACCCCCCCATTTCTGGGCACTTGCATTGAAATATAAAGACGATTACGCAAAAGCCGGAATACCCGCACTTCCGGTGGTTAGAGGGGTTAAGGTTACCAAAATAAAGACCCTTCTCTATACGGCTTCTCTTCTGCCTTTGAGCGTCCTGCCATCTTTTATAGGGATGACCGGATTCCTTTACTTTTTGACCGCAGTTGTTTCCACCACTCTGTATATTCTCTTTACGCTGAAGTTCCTGTTTTCCAAAAAGGAAGAGGGGATGAAGCTCTTTTTCGTGTCCATAATATACCTTGCGGTTCTGTTTAGTATGATGATATTTGACCTGGTGAAGGATGGATGAGGGGCTGGTTCGTTCTGTTTGCATTTACCATCGGGGTAGGGGGAGCTTTTGCTCTTTTGACCGCCCTTTCCAGAACACCAGTGGTATTTGAGTACCTTCCCACCGAGTTTTTCCACCACTGGCTCGTGGGACATGTTGTCCTTGCTCTCGTTTTCGGTCTTTACTTTTTTCTAATATTTTTATGGCACAGGGTATTCGGTGCTCAGGGCAGGAAATACGAGGTACTCCTTGCTCTGGGAGCCGTTGTCCTCGTGGGTATAAGTGCGGGTTTGGGATCGGGCAAGCCCGTTCAAAACAATTACTTTCCAACGATTTTGGATCCCATTTTCTTTGCAGGGGCGGGGTTGTTCGGTCTAACTCTCCTTTTAACTTCGCTGAGATTCGGATGGATCTCTTTCAGGCAGATGAGCTTCCGTGATCCCATCAGAATCACTCTGAGCGTTGGTATTATCCTCTCCCTGATGGTTCTCTTCAGCACGGGATGGTCCCTGCAGGATTACTCAGCTCCTC
Source organism: Aquificaceae bacterium (assembly GCA_026982025.1). Classification (GTDB taxonomy): domain Bacteria; phylum Aquificota; class Aquificia; order Aquificales; family Aquificaceae; genus Hydrogenivirga. Next base: position 1,065 of record JALSHX010000113.1, read on the forward strand.
TTGAGCCTGCGGTGCTTCTGGAGAGGATTTACTGGTTTCCGGGACACATACACCAGTTTGTAAATGCATCTTTGCTTATGAGTCTGTGGTTTCTTCTCGTTAGGCTCTCGGGCTCGTCCGTTCCTCTACCTGTCGCTTCTCTTTCAATTCTCCTTCTGGGCTTTCCCGCTTACTTCATTTACCTTCAGGTTATCGGCACGGATCCCCTTTCCTCAACCGCCCATCAGATGACCACACTCGGTTATCAAGCCGGAATAGGAATTCCTACCATCCTCGTCGGTATATACCTTTTGGTCTTCAGGTCCTTCAGAAGAAATGCCTACTCTTTCATTCTGGGGCTTAGCTTGGTTCTTTACGGGGGAGGTGCACTAACCGGCTATCTAATAGCGGGCTCTGACCTGCGAATTCCCGCCCATTATCACGGGGTCCTTGCAAGCATACTTATTGCCATAATGGGACTTAGCTATTACTTCCTCAAGGACCTTAGATTCTCTGATAAGGTTTCTTCCCTTATCAGGTGGCAACCCGCCCTCTACGGGCTTGGTATGATACTTTTTTCTTCAGCCCTCTTCTGGGCAGGCTACTTCGGTGCTCCAAGGAAAGTGCCGGGCACCGACTACATATCTGATTATCAGCTGCTCGCCTTCTTGGGTCTGATGGGTGCGGGATCGGTGCTTTCAGTTTTCGGCGGTGTGATATATGTTTTATACATTTTAAAGTCTGTCATTCTCGGATGGAGAGTCAGCCGTGCGTGAGAGGAAGAAAAAGAGCAGGAGGGTTAACCTGATACTTGCTATAATCCTGGGTGCTTTTGCTCTTATAACATACCTTATGACATTTGTCATTGCCCACTTTACAAGGACGCCATGAGCTACGAGCTTTTAACGGGACTTTCTTTGATTACCATAGGACTCAGCGGAATTCTAATTCTTTCCGGACTTGTTCTTATTAAACTCGGAAAGAGGGAGTGGCACAGGAGGGCAATGCTGACTGCCTCCATTCTCGCCCTTCTGTTTCTCGTCTTTTACGGCATAAAGTACTTTTCCTATCCGCCGAAGCCTTACGAGGGTCCCATGAAGGGTCTGTACCTTTTCGTTCTCATTTCCCATTCAATCCTTGCGGCTATTAACCTACCCCTTGCGGTGGTTACGGTTTTCTTCGGACTGACGGGAAGACTGGAAAAACACAGGAAGGTAGCACCCTATACTGCTGGCGTGTGGATTTATGTTGCTATTACCGGCTGGTTGATTTATGCTTTTCTTAGCATTGGATGAAGAGGGCAAAAAAGGAAGGAGGTGATCATGTTCGGATTTATCTTCGGAATTTTCCTGATTGCCATCGGCGGTTTCTCTCACGCTGAGGCAAAGTTCACATGCATTGACACCAACAGGATCCTGAGCGAGTCCAAGCTCGTGGCGGATGCTCAGGGTGAACTCAGAACAAAGCTCGTTGAGTATCAGAACAAGCTCAAAAAAAAGGAAAAGAAGCTTGAGGAGCTGAAGAAGCAGATTGAAAGCAAGGCTATATCAAAAAAAGTCAAGGAAAAGAAGATCCAAGAGTATCAAAAGCTTGAGTCGGAGGCAAGGAAACTTCAGGAAAAAGCTCAGAGGGAGCTGACCGAGATGAGACAAAGGCTTGAAAATATGGTTTTCAACAGGGTTAAGGAGGCTTCAGAAAAAATAGCAAAGGAAAGGGGTCTCGCGGGGATCCTTGACTGCGGAGCATTCATTTACAGGGATCCGGACCTTGATATAACCACAGAGGTTATAAAGCTAATTGATGCCGGCAAAAAATGAAGCTCGGTGATATAGCCAAAGAGGTAGGAGGGAAGCTAAAAGGCGATCCTTACCTTGAGGTAAAGGGAGTCTCATCGCCTCAAAATCCTGCGCGCGGAACAGTCGTTTTCTGCCAAAAAAAGGGGGATTTTGAAATAGCCAGGGAAGGTTTTCCCTCCGCCGTGGTGGTTTCCGCGGAAGTTGATTATCCTAACCAGATATTAGTTGATGATGTTAGACTTGCCCTTGCAGTATTTCTTGAAAGGTTTTACAGCGAACAGCACCCTTCTGGAGTATCTCCCAAATCTGAGATCCATCCCTCCGCCCGAATAGGTGAAAGTGTTTATGTTGGTCCCTTTGTTGTGGTGGAGGAGGGGGTTGTATTAGAGAGGGAGGTAAAAATTTACCCCTTTACATTTGTGGGGCGGAACTCATACATTGGAGAGGGGACGATACTTTTCCCCGGGGTCACGGTTTATCCCAACACCGTTATTGGCAGGAGGGTCAGAATCCACAGCGGAGCCGTGATAGGTGCGGACGGTTTCGGTTATCACACTGCGGGGGGCAAGTTGAAGAAGCTCAACCACATAG
>JALSHX010000114.1 GCA_026982025.1 Aquificaceae bacterium
TTACGAGGATTTTGCAAGCTCTACAAACTCCCTGAAAAGGTAGTAAGAGTCGTGTGGACCCGGGGAGTTCTCGGGGTGATACTGAACAGCGAAAACAGGCTCAACCCTGTGGCGTATTCCTTCAACGGTCTGATCAAGAAGGTTTAAATGGGTAACTTCCACATCCCGGGGAAGAGAGTCGGGATCGATCGCAAAGTTGTGGTTCTGAGCGGTTATCTCAACCCTGCCCGTGCGAAGGTCCTTAACAGGATGATTCGCTCCATGATGTCCGAACTTGAGCTTGTAGGTTTTCCCTCCCAGAGCAAGACCTATTATCTGGCATCCGAGGCATATTCCCATTATGGGCTTTTTGCCGATGAATTCCCTAACGAGCCTGATCCCTCCAACCACCCTTTGGGGGTCTCCGGGTCCGTTTGATAGGAAGACGGCGTCGGGATTCTCACGCCTTATAAATTCAGCGGATATTTCCGGGGGAACAACCACCACCCTTGCCCCCTCCTCAAGAAACCTTCTCAGAATGTTGTACTTTACGCCGAAGTCAATTACCGCAATCAGCGGTCCATCGGAGGTTGCTTCCGAGTAGCCTTCCCTCAGGCTCCACGAAGACTGTTTCCAGCGGTAAATTTCCCGTGTTGATACTTCCGAGACGAGGTCAAGCTGAGAAATGTCTGGCACCTTTTGTGCAAGCATTATGGCTTCCGAAGGATCGCTTACTTCTGTTGAAATAACACCCCGTATTACACCCCTCTCCCTTATCTTCTTTACCAGAGCTCTCGTATCAATACCCTGTATTCCGACTATACCCTTATCTCTCAGATAGTCCCCCAAGGACTTCTTGCCCCTCCAGTTTGAAAAAGACTCAAAAGCCTCCTTGACCACAAAACCCCGGACATGAATATCCGAAGACTCAACATCTTCATCGTTGATGCCGTAATTACCGATCTGGGTATAGGTCATTACAACTATCTGCCCCCGGTAAGACGGGTCTGTAAGAATCTCCTGATAACCCGTCATTGAGGTGTTAAAGATTAGCTCGCCCTCAGTCGTTCCCTCAGCGCCCAGAGGACGGCCCACAAAGTAGCTCCCGTCCTCAAGGGCAAGGATGGCTTTGCTTGCCATGTTACAAGGATTATAATAACCCAATGCACTTTGCCAAGCTCCAAGCATCGGGGAACGACTTTATTATCGTTGATAACAGAGAAGGCGAGCTGGAAGTATTCATAAATGGAATTGATGTAGAGGAGTTTGTCAGAAGGGTCTGCAACAGAAACAGAGGTGTGGGTGCGGACGGTCTTATACTCATTGAGCATCCCGAGGATCCTCTAAACAGCTTCAGGTGGCGGTTTTTTAACTCGGATGGCTCCGTTGCGGAAATGTGCGGGAACGGGTCAAGGTGTGCGGTAAGGTTCTGCTATGAAAAGGGGATTGCGGACGAAGAGGTTTCCTTTGAAACCCTTGCGGGTGTAATTAAAGCCCGGGTTTACGAGGGAGGAAGAGTTGTGAGGGTACAGCTCACCCCTCCCTCAGAACCTTCGGAAAAGAAGCTTAAACTCAACGGTTCCGTAATTGAGGGAGTATTCATCAACACGGGTGTGCCTCACTTCATTGTTCCCGTAAACGACATTGAGGAGATTGATGTTGTCGGTCTGGGCAGGAGGATAAGGTTTCACGGTGAGTTTGAACCAAAGGGCACCAATGTGAACTTCCTTGAGCCCCTCGGAGCGGACACTATAAGAATCAGAACCTACGAAAGGGGTGTGGAGTCCGAAACCCTTGCATGCGGAACGGGTGCCACCGCCTGCGCCCTCGTCTCATGGTGGAAGGGCTACATAAATGAGAAGCCCGTAAAGGTCATTACAAAGGGAGGGGATGTTCTGATGATAGACTTTACCGAAGACTTTAAGGAGGTATTCCTTCAAGGAAGGGCTGTGAAAATCTGCGAGGGGACGATAGATCCCGAGGTTTTAACTTCCTGAACTTGAAACCTTACAATTGTAATGTATGCCCAATTACATGCTCAGAATTGCCTTCGTCGGAACGAGATACCACGGCTGGCAGATTCAACCGGATGTCCCGACGGTTCAGGGAGAGATATCATCAGCCCTCAGGAGGATGCTGGGAGAGGAGGTTAGGGTTATCGGATGTTCAAGAACAGATGCGGGTGTGCACGCCCTTGATTATGTGGCAAACTTCACGGCGGAAAAGGAAATCAGAGAGGAAAAGATTTTAAAAGGTCTTAATTCAATGCTACCTACCGACATCGGAATAAAAGAAGTCAGGAGGGTAAAGGAAAGCTTCAACGCGAGATACTCGGTGAAGGGAAAAGTTTACCTTTACAGGATCTTGAACCAGCAGTGGAGGGATCCCTTTGAGGAGCCCTACTCGTGGCGCGTTCCCCTCAGGATCAACGAGCTTGAGATGAGGAGGGCGGTAGTAATGCTCAGCGGACGGCACGACTTTGGGGGATTTGCCAAACTTGAGGGAGAAAAGAAAACAACTCTGGACCTCTCAATTGAAATGAGCAGAAAGGGAAATCTAATAAGTCTTCGCTTCAGGTCCCGGTATTTTCTTAGATACATGGTCAGAAGGATAACCTCCGCACTCGTCCGTGTAGGAACCGGCAGGCTAAGAGCGGAAGATCTAAAGCCCTTCCTCACAGGGAAAAAATTCACACACACAGCCCCCGCAAGGGGGCTGTTTCTTGAAAAGGTTATCCTCTGACGGTAACCTTTTCCTTTTCCTTTTCCTTCTCCTTTTGGTCAGCCTCTTTCTTCTCAAAGTCGGAAGGCTTTAAATCTTTGAGCTGTTCCCTGATGCGCTTTCTTTCCCTTACAATCTTCCTGATCCTCTCGTACTCCTCCATTGAAAAGCACATGGCTCACCTCCTTTATTAAAAATTTAGCAACTATGACGGGTATAATACTGATACATGTCAAAGCACACTGTGGCGGTCCTCAAGGGCGACGGAATAGGACCCGAAATCGTCTCCTCAGCACTTAAGGTTTTAGAGAGGGTGGGAGAAATTTTCGGCATCTCTTTTGACTTCAGGGAGGGGCTCATAGGGGGATCTGCAATTGACCAAACCGGCAGTCCCCTCCCCGATGATACGCTGAAAATTTGCCTTGACTCGGAGGCGGTACTGCTCGGCGCTGTGGGGGGTCCCAGGTGGGATGACCTTCCCACGGACCGGCGTCCGGAAAAGGGACTGCTTAGGATCAGGAAGGAGCTTGACCTTTACGCAAACCTAAGACCCGCAAAGGTCTGGGAGCCCCTTATTGACTCATCTCCGCTGAAGGAGGAGGTGGTTAGAGGTACGGACCTGATAGTTGTTAGGGAGCTCACAGGCGATGTTTACTACGGAGAGCCGAGAGGTATAAGGCAGGAGGGGGGCAAAAGGGTAGGAATTAACACCATGAAGTA
>JALSHX010000115.1 GCA_026982025.1 Aquificaceae bacterium
TTTTCTATCCTTCCGGGAGTTTCCCCAGTCCGCAACGACATCCGTGTGAAGGGGCGGAATGATATGATAGCTTTCTGACTCCCAGCCTGCTTTCCTCAAGATCTGCTCTGCTCCGTGCTCATCTATGTGGTACTTTTCCATGAGGAGCCTCTTTAATCCCTCTCTGTCCCTCTTGTATCTATCCAGCTCTTCCTCGGGTATGTCAACCTCCACATAAACGAGCTTTTCTCCATCGCTTCCGTTTTTCACTATGATGTTTTTCCTTCCCCTTATGTTCGTTTTTATAAAGTGCCAGTCATCTTCGGTCATTACCGGTTCGGGGTGCCAGCGAGAGTCCATCTCGCTTTCAAGCTCAAGGTACGGTACAGACTCGTACCATGTCGCTTTTATGAGTTTTTCCTCAATCAGGTCCTCCGGCTCCCCAGTTTTTTCCCTCACATAATCTATAAACTCAGCTCTTTTAAACTTGAACCTGTCAATCTCATCCATGCTCAGATCGGGGAAAAGAATCTTGAGCTTGTACCTTATGTAATCCCAGTTGCCGAAAAGATTCTGGGGCTCCAGCACTTCCTCAAAATAGGGATGGTTCTTAATAAACTCAAAGTAGTAGGAAATGTAGCGCCTGACCCTCGGGTCAGTGTTGACAAGGATTTCCATAAAGGCGGGATCGTAAAACTTGATCATGTGAAGGATCCTCGCTATGTTGACCTTTTTTATGTTGTGGAGGTGGCACAGGTCCATTGCAAAGTTCTTAGGGATTCTGTCGTTGATTGAGCAGTATCGGTTAAGAACATCCATTTCCCTTTTTAGAAGCTCTCTGAGAATAACAAGCTTTTCCCTCTTACCGAGCTTTGATTTTAGAACAAGGGTCTCAAAAACTCCCATCATCGCACCTCCCTACCTTTTATAATCGGCACTTCGGATCACTTCACCCTGACAATACTCAGAATTTCCTTAACCACCGCCTCCGGCGGTATTTCCAGACACCTGAGGTCTCCGAACCTGCACCTTCCTTTACCGTGAACATCGCATGGCTGACATGGAAGCCCCCTTATCAGAACCCTGCCCTCATGCGGACCCAGAGCAAAGCCGAGGGTAGGATGTGTGGCTCCGTAAATCTGGACTGCGGGAGTACCCACCACCCTTGCACAGTGAAGAGGTCCCGAATCGTTGCCTATAAAAGCTGTGGCAAGTGATAAAACAGCAAGGAGGTCTGGCAATGACAGCTCACCGCAAAGATTGACACCCATACCTTCGGGAACAAGCATCTTATCCTTATTGTCACCCACCCAGAGGATCTCAAAACCCAATTTTGACAGTTCATTTGCTACCTCGCCAAACTTGGGATACCTCTTGTTTTGGTATCGTGCCCCGGGAGCGATGGCAATAAAATTTTCAAAACCGATCATTTCCCTCACCTTTTCAATCCGCTCTCTTGAAACGATTATTCTGGGTCGGGAAGTGCCGTTAACCTTTACTATACCGAGCTTTTTTAACACCCAGAGGTAGCGGTCAACAACGCTGTAAGGTTTTCTAAATCTTTTAAACTTCACGGCAAGTCTTCTCCGTAAGCTTTGTTTTCTGTAAGTGATACTTTTTGTGCGGAGGAAAGTCTTGAGAATAAAGGTCCTCAGATTTGCGTGAATGTCGAGGACCAGTTCAAAATTCATTTCCCTGAGCTTCTTTGTAAACTTAGGGCTGAGAACTTCTTCCCTGTCCGTCGGAATAACCGTAAGCCTCCAGTCGTCTTCAAAAAGACTGTGGTATGGTTCAAAGGTAAGAAGGTACGGCTTATAACCTGCCTCTAAGAGGGGGTCAATCAGTACGGAGGAAAGGGCAACATCTCCGAGGGATGAGAGGCGGATTATAAGACACTTTTTCATTAACCGCCGCTGACGGGTGGGATGAGGGCAACCCTATCATATTCCTTCACAGGATGGTCGTCTTGTACATACTCTTCGTTAACCGCAATCCTCATGTTCCCGATAAAGGGGGCGATCTCGGGATACCTTTTTGAAAGAAAATCCTTGAGCTGGGCTACGGTTCCTTCAAAGGTTATATCTTCATGATCCTTCCCGACTCTTTCTCTGATAATGGAAAAATACAACACTCTTGGCATCAGAAAAAATATAATCTAAAATATGACCGGATGGGGGAGAAGGAGAAATTAGAGGATTATCTTAAAAGGAGTGTCCTATTTCAGGACCTCTCGGAAGCTGATATCAGGAAAATTTCACTTCTTTTTGAAATTATTGACCTTCCAATGGGTGATGTTCTCTTTTACGAGAAGGACAGGTCAAGTGATATGTACATAGTTCTTGAAGGTTTGGTGAGGGCTTCTCTTTTTGATGAACAGGGCAACGAGCTTGTTCTTGCCGAGCTTGGACCCGGTGAGTTTATTGGAGAGATGTCCATGATTGACGAACTTCCCCGTTCCGCAACGGTCATTGCGGACGAGCCTACAAAACTTGCAATGCTGAGCAGAAAGGCATTCATGAAAGTTGTCAGGGAAAACCCGGAAATTGCGGTAAACGTAATTAAAGGGCTCGTTTCAAGGCTCAGAAGGACCGACGACATGGTTGAAGCCCTTGCCTTCAGGAATGTGGAGGGACGAATCGTTAAGTTTCTTATAGGAATGGGTAGGGAGAAGGGCTCCTTTGATAACGGAAGGCTCAAGGTTCGCAAAATGGTTCACAAAGATCTTGCGTCAAGGGTGGGAGCTTCAAGAGAAGCAGTCACCAAAGCCCTTAAAGCTCTTATATTTAAAGGGGTCATTGAGGAGAGGGGAAACTTCTGGCTGCTTTCACCCGACGCGGAAGAGGAGCTTGACCCCTAAGCTGAGGCAAGAGCTCTTTCCAATCTTCTTTCAATCACATCAGGGGAAAGGACCGATAGAAGTATGTCAACTCCCACACCCTCAAGGGACCCCGTCAGGACAAGCCTGAGAGGTTTCCAGAGGTCCCGGGGCTTTAATCCGCGCTCCTTTAAAAAATCCTTCGCAATTGCACCAACTTCCTTCGGTTGGGCAGGTCTTTCCTTGCTGATTATACCGACAAACTCCTTAAGAACCTCCCCTTTCTCCCTTATTAGCTCCGAGAATTCCCGCGGGATCTCTTGTGGATCAACAAAAAAGGGCTTGACCCTTTCAACCATTTCACCGAGGGTGGAAAAGGAGTCCCTTGTGAGGGAGAGAACCCTCTCAACATAGGAAAGATCAGAAACATCGTAGCCTACTTTTTTGAGGAAGGGCAGTGAGCGATTCAATAGCTCTTTTAAAGGGATAACTTCCCTTATGTAAACGCCGTTCATCCATAGAAGCTTATCCCTACTGAAAACCGCAGGGGAGGAGTTGATTTCAGAAAGGGTAAAAAGCTTTATTAAATCTTCCTTGGAGAGTATCTCTCCCGCATCCTCA
>JALSHX010000116.1 GCA_026982025.1 Aquificaceae bacterium
GTCCGTGGGGAGTCCGCTGACGGAGGCGTCAATTATGAGGAACCTGTAATCAACGGTGTAGATGTGACAGTAGCTATTGTCTCCGTACCAGAGGAGGTAAGGTATAGCATTTTTGGGAATGTAGGCCCATTCCTCAACACCTATTTTGTTGGTACCAGAATCTGAAGGAGAGTTCTGAAGCTGAACGGGTTTTTCCGCCTGGTTTCTCTCTTTTATGTATCCTATCCTGAAAACGTGGAGCATTCCATCGTTTGCTCCCACAAATAGGTAGTTTGTTCTCTTTTTGTACGCATCCTGAGTTATAAATTCGTAATAAGTCGTGTCGTTGTACTTTAGGTGATAGGTGGCGAGGGGTTCACCAGAAACAACGGAGGGAGTTGAGTGAATTATGTCACCAAGTCTCCAGGTTTTGGTGAGATCGGTGCTTAAATTACAGAAGTTTCTGATATTTACTTCCCTCGATCTTTGCACATACCTCAGCGAACTGCAGGCGGGATCCGATGAAACATCTTCACCTTTAAGGTATCTAATTACGCATTTTGCCTCCGCATCTGTTATGGCGGGGTCAATTCCGCTCCATATTGAACTCAAGTATGAGACGAGTGAGGTGTCCGTTTCGGTGAAGTCCACCACGCTTCCCTCTTTGTTTATGATTATCTTTCTCGGATCCGAGGATATATTTCTCAAGGCAAGCTGACAGGCTGCGTTGAATACGGGTTTGGCATCGTTAAGGTCCGCAAAGCCGCCTGTGGAGCAGGATCCCTCTGGGTCAACAACAAAGGCGATTCTTGATTGTTTTGCGCTTTGATCGTAAAACATTTGAAAGACTCTATCTATCGCCGAACCAGCAACATTTAGAATCTTTTGATCAACGGTGTCCTCCCTGAAGTTCTGGTCGGGGTCTATCCAGAAGCTCCTGATAAAGCCAAGCCAGCTAACTGAAGTACCGTCGTCCCTAAGGTAGGACGGATAGAAGTAAGGCTGAACAACTATTGAGGATACGCTTGACCTTGATGCGAGGGTTGCAACCGTTGAGCCTGAGGAGGCTCTTCTGAGGATGTCAAGGATGGCGGATTGTATTGCTGTCTTTATTTCCGTTGCATTTTTGGCAGCAAAGAATGTATCCGGCACTCCGTCGCCGTTTTTATCCCAGTCGGGACTTGAGGGCGGAAGTGCCGTACAAACACTCCCTTTTCCTAATTCTCCGTAGTAAACCGTGCAGTCATCAACATTACATCCGCTGTCAAAAGGGTAGTATGACATTCCGCCGGGCCAGGTCCTTCCGGAAATGTCAAAGGATCCGAAGATAGCGGTGTGTTGGAGTGAAAGCTCACCCGTACCTCCAAGCCACAGACCTATGCCGTACAGGGCGTCAACTCTTAAGGTATCGCAGTAGCCCTCATTGGAACAGGCGGGCTGATTAACGAAGCCCTTGTAGTGCATCCAGTAGGCTGGAACAACGGGGTCTGCGGAGTACTGTTCAAATCCCGTATCTATTGTACATGTTCCGCTGACACTTCCCGGCGGACCCCCCCTGTTCCACTGACCGTCTGTCATCAGGATAACAAAGTTCTTTGCACAGGGGACAAACTCAAACTCACTTCCCTGACACTGTCCGTCACCGTTCTGATCTCTGCACTGGTATATAGGGTTCTTCCACTTGTCGCCGCTGCCCGACTGGGGATTGAACCCGTTGTACTCCGGAGGGTTCTGGGCAAAATAATTGAGAGCATCCCAGAGGGCAACGGCTGTCGGTGTTGCCCGGTATGGAAAAACGGCATTTATCGCAGTTATAAGGTTTCTATAGGGGTAATTTTCCTCAAGAGAGTTGGATGATGTAAAGTCTCCTATGTAAACCTTGTGATCCCTCACATAATTTCCGCTGTAAAAGATGGCTCCCATTCTGGGTCTTTTTGAGAGGTTTTTAAACCTGAATACAAGGGCATCTTCAATTCTGGACCACGGGACTTTCACATAAGGAACAGCTTCTTCCCATTCTCCACCCCGCCAAGTCGGAATGTATGGGTTCTGGATTCTTAAAATGCACCCTGACGAGTCACACGATACGCTTGCACCGGGTTGATTCCATACTTCGGGGTCACATCTGTTGACACTAAAGCATGAACTCGGCGGGTTTTCACTATTACAAGAACTGCTCGTTGCACAGGAAGCCGGTCTGCCTCCGGTAATAGCCCATCTGACAAGGTCAATCCTCGTCATAAGGAGAAAGTTTAAACATGTACCTTTATATGCCTGGGATAAGTCAAGGTCATATAAAGTGGCAGGGCACGCTTGAGGAGTTGTTCCGCTTGGAGCTTCTTCCCAGTAATTGTTCACAGAGTTTAACCTGTAAACCTTATCAGGTATGAAGTAGCCTTCTTCGTTATCACCGTAGGAACCTATAGGCTCGTATTCATAGCAGTGATCTGGATCCCAGGAGGGCCTGCAGAAGCTTGCGTATGTCCCGCACCCTGACACTCTCGTCCTCTCAAGTGCTCCTGTGTCAGCGTCATATATCCTTATTAATGCCGGATTGTATCCGCACCACCTCATGGATCCCGAAGCATCAACAACGAATAGAATGTTGGGGTCAACCGAGGATCCAATAAAAGGAGGTACGGAACAATAGTCCGCCATGTCCGCGGATTTTGATGGAGACAAAAGAATTAATAAAGCAAAAAAGACAGAGCCAAAGAGTTTTTTACTTCTTCCCCTCATTTCCTATCACCTCTAACCTTATAACTATTGGTTCTTCAAGGTCGCAGGTCTCACCTCCCCTGAAGTAAACGCGCACTTCTGACCCTTCGGGCGGTATATTTTCTATAACGGCATCTTTTGCAAGAAATGACCTTGTTCCTGAGCAGAACTGTGGTTTTTTGACCTCAATAATAATCCTCTTTCCGTCTTGGGTTGTGCCAATGAGGGTACCTGTAGTGATCTCATTGAAAATAGGGGGCTGGCTTATGCCGAAAGTTGCTACCGCCAATGCGGATCCGATCAATTTCCATCTCATACCCTTTATTTGACCCTTCAGCTGTGAAAATATCGTGAAATGAATGTGTTGCTTTCATGAGAGCTCAAGGAGAACCATATACCTCGTCTTTGTAGCCTTTGTTTTTAAGCCTATCTTGAGGGATTTGACTATGTACCGTGCAATCTCAAGGCCTATACCGCTACCGTGAATTCTTTCAGGAACTACATCATTTGAGATAAATAAACATATTTTTTTCCTGCTTCCGGAAAGCTTAATTCTGATTTTATTTTCAGAGTATTTGAACGAATTTTCAAGGAGAATTTGAAGCAGCATCTTTAACAAAAAGGGATTTGTTTTTATTGAAAATGACCGAGTTTTATCGTATGTCAATCTCAATATTTTGTGCCTGTGCCTCTTCTTTAAGTCAAAAACTAT
>JALSHX010000117.1 GCA_026982025.1 Aquificaceae bacterium
CCGGAAGCCTTCCTATCCCCCCTGCCATCATAATTCTAAGGCAGTCCGCAAGAGTGTCCTCAGGAGTAACGGTTATGGGGTTCCTTGTCATGATGTGGCGGGCTCTTATTTTATCTCTGTGCTGCGGACTGACCCCCATAACATCTCCCCTCGTTACTATACCTACCAGCCTTCCGTCTTCAACGACGGGTATTCCCCCGATCAGGTGCTCGCTCATAAGTTTGAGGATTTCCGGAAGGGAAGTTTGAGGAGAGACGGTTATGGGAACCTTCATGTGGTTCCTGACCCTTTCCTTTTCAAGGGCAAGGATTCCCCACTCCTCAATGTGTGCCGGTGAATCTATTCTCGTCGGGACCTGAGAGGGAAATATGCTCCTGTCTCCGCTCAGGATGTATGCAAAGAGAACCGAAACCATGGCGGGTACCAGAAGCTGGTATCCGCCTGTCATCTCCGCAATGAGGATAAGCGTTGAGAGGGGAGCCTTTGCCGCTCCTCCGAACAAGGAAACCATCCCCACCACCATGAAGGAAGGAACGCTGAGGGAAAGGTCGGTTATGCTGTTGAGGGACACCGAGTACAGGGCACCAGCGAGCCCTCCTATCATTACTGAGGGACCGAAAATGCCTCCCGACATCCCCGACCCGAGAGTCAAAGAAACTCCGAGGGCAACACCGATGATTCCGATTGCCAAGAATAGAGGCTGAAGATACTCTCCGTTCATAAGCATCTGAAGCCATCCGTAGCCGTTTCCTATTGCTGGAAGAGAAAACATTGCCACGATTCCCGCAAGGAAACCACCAATAGCGGGGCGTAAGTAGGGCTTTAGGGGAAGCCTGTCAAAGGTGCTCTTCACTTTAAAAAAAGTAAAAACGAAGGTTCTTATAAGAAGAGCACAGAAAATCCCGAGACCGGCGTAGGCAAGTAGGTGATGAGCGTTGTGGGAGCTGAGGGGTTCAACCGTCAGAGAAAAGATTGGTTTGAATCCGTGCACAGCACAGAAGACGCTGTAGGATACAACGGAGGCTATGAAGGCAGGAATCATTGCTCTAATTTCAAAATCCTTTTTAAAGAAAACCTCAGCGCTGATTATTGCACCTGCGAGAGGAGCCTTGAAGATTGCCGATATTCCCGCACCAAGCCCGACCGCAAGGTATATTCTCCTGTCACGGGGTGTCTTTGCAAAGAAGTTCGCCACGGTACTTCCTGCCCCTGCTCCTATAAGTGCTATGGGTCCTTCCCTTCCTGATGTTCCCCCGGATCCTATAGTCAGGGCAGAGGTAATAAGCTTTACGACGGAAGATTTCAATGAAAGCCTTTGCATCGTGTGATAGGCCCTTATTGCGGAGTCCGTTCCGACTCCTGCTGATTCGGGCGAAAAAAGGTGTGTAAGGATCCCGGAAATTAAGCCCGCAATTCCAACCGTAAGGGGAAGAAGAAAGAGCTTCATGTCAGGTGATGGCTCAAAGGGTCTTCCTCCCTCTCCGTGAGGAATGGGTTGATGGTATCCCACGATTCCCTCAAGGACGTATGAAGTAATTAGGTTGATCAGTTCAATGAACGAAAGGGCAAATATACCTGTGACCAAGCCGATAAGGATGGGAATGTAGATAAAATCTCGGAACACTTTAAAATTTTACACCTCCGGACACAAGGGCTGTATGCCCTGTGATATAATCCAATGGTGATAAATGGAAGTCGTTGATGTCCCCATAGAAGAAGAGGTAAAGCAGTCTTACATAGACTACGCAATGTCCGTCATCGTGGGGAGGGCGATCCCCGATGTTAGGGACGGACTCAAGCCCGTTCAGAGGCGGATCCTCTACTCAATGCACGAGATGGGCTTAACTCCGGATAAGCCTTTCAAAAAAAGTGCGAGGGTGGTGGGAGAGGTCCTCGGTAAGTTCCACCCTCACGGGGATCAGGCTGTGTACGATGCCCTTGTCCGAATGGCTCAGGACTTTTCAATGAGGTATCCCCTCATAATCGGTCAGGGAAATTACGGATCCGTTGACGGCGACCCTCCCGCCCAGATGCGCTATACGGAGGCAAAGCTCTCTCCCGTCTCCGTGGAGATGCTTGAGGACATTGAGAAGGAGACCGTTGATTTTGTTCCCAACTTTGACGAGTCCCTCATGGAGCCGACGGTACTTCCCTCAAAGTTTCCCAACCTCCTCTGCAACGGGACAGCGGGCATAGCGGTGGGGCTGGCAACTTCAATTCCTCCCCACAACCTGAAGGAGGTTGGAAATGCTCTTATAGAGCTTGCTAAGAACCCATCAATCGGCACGGAGGAGATCCTTGATATCATCAAGGGTCCTGACTTTCCCACGGGAGGAATTATTGAAAATGCCAAGGACCTGAGGGAAATCTACGAGACGGGAAGGGGGATAGTTCAGGTAAAAGCAAAGGCACATGTGGAGAAGGTTCAAGGAGGGCGGGAGCAGATAATTGTGACGGAGATTCCCTATCAGGTTAACAAGGCGGAGCTAATTAAGAAAATTGCGGACAATGTAAGGAGCGGTAGGCTCAAGGAAATCTCCGATATCAGGGACGAATCGGACAAGGAGGGGATCAGGATTGTTATAGAGCTAAAGAGGGAGGCAAAGGGCGAGAAGGTTCTGAAAAAACTTTTTAAGTACACCCAGCTCCGAAGGGGATTTCCCGTGAACCTCGTTGTTCTCGTTGACGGCGAGCCAAAACTTTGCGGAATAAAGGATCTGCTGAGGGAATTTCTCAAACACCGCCTTACTGTGATTCTGAGGAGGACCCGATACTTCCTCAGGAAGGCGGAGGAAAGGCTACACATAGTTGAGGGACTCCTTGTAGCCCTTGCAAACCTTGACGAGGTAATAGAGGGCATTCGCCGTTCAAGGGATGTTGCTCAGGCAAGAGACTTCCTGATGAACAACTTTAACCTGACCAGAAGGCAGGCTCAGGCAGTGCTTGACATGAGGCTTCAGAGGCTTACCTCCCTTGAGAGGGAAAAGCTCCGGAAGGAGGAGCAGGAGCTCAGGCAAAAGATAGACTATTACAGGAAGGTAATTTCAAGCGAGGAGGAGAGAATAAAGATCTTCGTTGATGAAACAAAAAAGATAGTGGAGAGGTTTAAAGACCCCAGAAGAACTTTCATTGAAGGACTTGAAGGAGAGCTTGAGGAGGGATCCCTTGAAGTGGCGGTTCTTGAAAACGGGAGGGTTATTCCCCTTGAGGACCTGCCCATGGGTGAGTCGGCGGTTGTGAATGTTTTGAATGTTCCCTTCACCGAAGGTCTTTTCCTCGTTTCTAACATGGGAAGAGTTTACTGGATCGCAGGCTCTCAGGCACTTCAGGGTAGTAAGGTAAGCTTCAGGGATCCGGGCGAGAGGATTATCGGAGCGTTTATAAGGGAGCAGTTTGCTGACAGACT
>JALSHX010000118.1 GCA_026982025.1 Aquificaceae bacterium
CTTTATAAGGGTCGGATGTGCAAGCTGTCATAACGGTCCCGCCCTTGGCGGCACCATGTTCACAAAGTTCGGAATAGTCAAGGCTTACTGGGAGGCAACGAGAGACTATGTAACCCTAGACAAACCCACGATGCCCATGGATGTGGGAAAGTTCGCAGTTACTCACAAGGAGGAGGATCTGTATGTCTTCAAAGTCCCTTCCCTCAGAAACATTACGAGGACATACCCATACTTTCACGACGGTAGCGTGTGGAACCTTGAAGACGCAATTCAGGTCATGGCAAAGGTCCAGCTGGGAAAGAAGCTGAGCAAAAGGGAAGTTGATTCAATCATTGCATTCCTGAAAGCCCTTGAAGGGGAAGTTCCCGACGACGCTCTGAAGGTCCCGACCCTTCCCCCATCTACCTCAAAGACTCCCCTCCCGCAGAGGTGATTTAACCTCTAACCACGCCCCCTTCGGGGGCGTACCTCTTATAAAGCTCTCTGACAAGCTGATAATTTATAAAATGACCCCCCCTGTAGGAAATTACCTTTCCCTTAAAGGGAACGCCCAGAAGATACAGGTCCCCGATAAGGTCAAGGACCTTGTGCCTGACGGGTTCATCCTCGTAGCGAAGACCGGACCTGTTGTAAACACCGTCCCTTCCCAGAACGAGTGTGTTCTCAAGGCTTCCGCCCTTTCCCAGACCATTCTTTTTTATGTACTCAATTTCGTGATCAAAGCAAAAGGTTCTTGCGAGGACTACTTCCATCGCATTGCCCCTGAAGGTGAACTTTCTGCTTCCGATGAAGTTGGGAAATTCGCCCTCGTAGGTTATCTCAAAGCAGGGGCACGATTTTGCTACCAGCCGGGTGTTTCCATGCCTGACTTCAACCTCCTCACCTTCGGGCAACCTGAAGGGCTGTACCTCCTCACTCTGGTCAGTCACGAGGGCTTTTAACTTCTTGTAAAATTCATAACCGCTTCCGTCAAGGATTGGGATCTCCTCACCCTCAATGACCTCAACGGTCAGGTTTGTTATTCTGAGGAGGTGGAGAACGGAGAGAAGGTGCTCAACCGTCTTAACGACCACACCTTCGGATCCCAGATCAGTTGAGTGGAAAGTATTAACCACATGCTCGGGGCTTAATGGAATTCTTACACCGCTCCGGTAAAAAAAGATTCCGTGATCCTCCGGTTCCGGACGGAGAATCACTCTTGCAAACTCTCCCGTATGGATTCCCACACCTTCAAGAACCACATCCTCAAGAATAGTTCTCTGCTTCATCGCTTGATTATAAGGTGCAACTATTATGCCAAAATTCCCATACGGTCCTTGCAACCTCCTCCATCAACGGTTCAGAAGGCATAAGCACTCCCTCAACCCCCATTTTCCGGAGTTCTTTTTTGGTAGTTTTACCAATGGCAACTACCACCAGACCCTTGGCGGACCTAAGGTTAGAGGGTTTTTGCAGATTTTCAAAAAGAGCATTCACCGCCGACGGGCTCGCAAACACTAAAAAACCCCCTTCCTTTAGTACATCTTCAACATAACCCGAGGGATAGGTAACGGTTTCAAGGTCGTAAACGGGAATGTCAACCACATGAAAGCCGAGCTCCGCAAGTCCGTCAATTAGGGTTCTTAAACCCTTTGCGGATCGCGGGATAAGAACTTTTCCTCTTTTCATACCTTTCATAAACTCAACCATTCCCGAGGCACTCCTGTCCCGTGGAACCGCAAAAACACTGTACCCAGTCTCCTCAATAAATCTTCTGGTCTTATCCCCCACGGCTATTATTTTTGAACCCGGCGGTATCGGGTGCCTTTTTAAAAAATACTTTACGGATCTGACACTCTGGAATAAAACCCAGTCATAGGTGTCTTCTGATAAAACAAAATCAAGGGATAATGAACGAATCATGGGGAGGGGGACAACCTCAAAACCGAATTCTTCAAAGTATTTTCTGTCTTTTTCAATATCCTCCTGACCCCTCGTCAGAATCACCCGTTTAGGGACCTGACCCATTGTGCCATCTTCTCCAAAGACCTTTCCGCAAGAGCCTCCTTTCTTTTCCTCCTGTCCTTTATCCTCTTTTCGAGAGGAGGAAGCAGTCCAAAAACGGGATTCATCGGCTGAAGCTCACCCTCCTTTGAAGTTATGTACCTGATTAGAGAACCGATCATCGTTTCCGTAGGTGGAACGGTCAGAGGCTCACCCGTCAATAGCCTTACCGCATTTATTCCCGCAACAATCCCCGTTGCCGCAGACGCGGTGTATCCTTCAACGCCGGTAATCTGTCCGGCAAAAAAGATGTCCTCTTTCTTTCTCATATTCAAGAAAGGCGTAAGTACTCTATTTGATTGGATAAAGGTATTTCTGTGCATGGAACCGAGTCTTACAAATCGTGCCTCTCTCAGGGCGGGAATTAGACGAAAAACCCTTTTTTGCTCGGAGTATGTGAGCTTGGTCTGAAAGCCAACGAGGGAGAGGAGAGTGCCTTCCCTGTTCTCCTTTCTGAGCTGAACCACCGCAAAGGGTTCCTTTCCCGTTGAGGGATCCCTTAAGCCGACCGGCTTCATGGGACCGAATAGAAGGGTCTTAAAGCCCCTCTTTGCCAGTTCCTCAACGGGAAGACACCCTTCAAAGTGCACAGCCTTCTCAAAATCCTTGGGCTCAACTGTTTGAGCCTTGACAAGTTCTTCGTAAAAAACCCTGTACTCCTCCTCTGTTAGAACGCAGTTAAAGTAATCGTCCCCTCCTCTACCGTATCTGGACCCCCAGAATCCCTTTGAGAAGTCAACGCTCTCCGCCTCCACTATGGGAGATATGGCATCGTAAAAGTAAAGGGTATCGTAGCCCACCAGCTCCCTGATGTGATCCGAAAGCTCTTCCGAGGTGAGGGGACCGGTAGCCACAACAACGGGACCATCTTCGGGAATTCTCCTGACCTCCTTCCTGATGAGCTCCACATTGGGATTTGATTCAATCCTTTCGGTTATGTAGCGGGAAAATAATTCCCTGTCAACTCCCAGAGCGGACCCTGCAGGAACCCTTGCCTCCTTTGCCGCCTCAATTATGAGGGAGCCCATCATGCTCATCTCAGCTTTTAAAAGACCTGCACCGGTAGTTAGCTCCACACTGCCGAGAGTATTACTGCACACAAGCTCCGCAAGTCTGTGGGTCCTGTGGGCGGGGGTCTGCTTTGCCGGTCTCATCTCATAAAGTCTGACCTTTATACCCCTCCTTGAGATCTGCCAGGCACACTCAACCCCCGCGAGTCCGCCGCCTATTACTTTAACCATTGCAGGATTCTTACCGGCGGTGCCTCCTGATTCTGAAAATCCAATCAAAGACACCCATAACTACGATCAC
>JALSHX010000119.1 GCA_026982025.1 Aquificaceae bacterium
ACCCTCTTGCAAAGGAAGATGTTGAGGTTCTTGGAAATAGACTTAAGGAGAGTCTCGGTCTTGACACCCTCGTGGTTACGAGAGGTCCAAAGGGAATGACCCTCTTCAGGGATTATGTGAAGACCTTTCCAGCAAAGGCTAAGGAGGTTTACGATGTGACGGGAGCGGGTGATACGGTGGTGGCTGTTCTGACCGCATCTTATATTGCAACGGGAGACTGGGAATTTTCCTGTGAGCTGGCAAACCTCTGTGCGGGAATAGTTGTTGGGGAGCTCGGAACTGCAACGGTTAAACCCCATGAAATTCTGAGGGAGTTCGGGGGGTGAGGAAGGGAGCACGCTACGAGGACCTTGCGGAAGCTTACTTAAGGAAAAAAGGTTACAGAATACTTGAGAGGAACTTCCACTGCAGGGGAGGTGAAATTGATATAGTTGCCCTTGATGGAGAGACTCTTGTATTCGTAGAGGTCAAGGGTGGTAGGGACCTATCATACGGAGATCCCCTTGAGAGGGTCGGAAGGCTCAAGCTACTGAGGATCCTCCGATGCGGACGCCTTTACTCAGCCAAGAGCGGAAATAGGTCCTTCAGAATTGATGTGGTGGTTGTTAGGGGCAATGAGGTTGAGCATCTGGAAAACATCGGTTTTTCTTAGCACCCTTATAGTCCTTTCCTGCGGATCACTTTTCAGGCTTGAAGGGACCCTGAGGGTAGGTGCAAGAACATATACCCTCGAGCCTGAGGACACTAAGGTTCTTTCAAAGGCTTTCGGCAGAAAGGTTCTCAAGACCATCAAACTCTCCGACCTTATAACAGCGGGAAGGTCACCGGAAGACTTCATTTTTTCTGGTCTCATAGCCCTCCTTGAGAGCTACGATGTGGGAGGTCACCGATGCCTCTTTACATTTTCAAGAAAGTACATGTCGGACAGGTCCACATATCACCTGTGCATCAAGGATGATCGCTGGGTTATAATTCACCCGGGCGCGGAGCACTACCATGAGATTTCGGGTAAGGATGCAACTGAGCTTATTGATCTGATCCTCTCCGTTGAGGAAAAGTACCGGGGAGGTAAGGCTCCGCCCTGAGCGAAGCCCGTGGAACTACTCAAGAATTTCAAGAACCACCCTTTTACCCGTTTTCCTCCCCATAGCAGAAAGGAGGGTTCTCAGCGCCCTCGCAATTCTGCCCTGCTTTCCTATAACCTTACCGAGCTCGGAGGGGTCCACCCTCAGCTCAATCACAATTGTTTTTTCTCCCTCAATCTCGGTCACCTGGACCTTGTCAGCACTGTCAACGAGTGATCTTGCTGTGGTCTCAACGATGTCCTTCATTGCGCTCATGTGTGCACCTCCTTGGTGGTTTTCTTTCTAAGGGTCCAGTAATCACCTGACTTTCTAAGCTCGTAGCCTTCCGGAATTATCTTGTTCATAAGTCCTGCCTGTTCAAAAATGGCTTTTGCCCGATCAGCTATCTGGGCACCTTTCACAACCCAGTTTTTTACCCTATCCTCTTTGAGCTCAATGATGACCTTTCTTTTGGGATCGTAAGTTCCCAGAATATCAATGTAGTTTCCCTCTCTGGGTGAGCGGGAGTCCATGACCACGATTCTAAAAACGGGATGGTGTCTTCTTCCGAACTTTGCGAGCCTTATTCTAACTGCCATACTCTTTCCTCCGGAATCCTGAGCCTTTCATTATATCAAATTCTGAAAGGGAATTTTGGCATCGGCATTCCCGACATACCCTTGAGCTTTCTCATCATCTTTTTCATTTCTTCGTACCTCTTCAGCACCCTGTTAACATCGGATACTGTTGTTCCGCTACCCTTTGCGATTCTTTTTTTCCTGCTCATGTTAATAATTCGCGGGTTTTTTCTTTCCTCCGGAGTCATAGAGTTTATGACAGCAAGAAGTTTCTTGAACTGCTCTTCGTCAACCTTAATGTTTTTAATCTGGGCTCCTATACCGGGAATCATACCGAGGAGCTTGTCAAGGGGTCCCATACTGTGGATCATGAGGATCATTTCCCTGAGGTCTTCAAGGTCAAAGTCTCCCGCCATTACTTTTGTTGAGAGGTGCTGGGCTTTGTCCTCCGGAATCGTCTCCCGGGCTTTTTCCACGAGGCTCTGAAGGTCACCGAGTCCGAGAATTCTCTGGGCTATCCTGTCGGGATAAAAGGGCTCAAGGTCTTCTATCTTTTCTCCGACACCAATAAACTTTATGGGAATTCCGATGGCTGACCTGACGGAAAGGGCAAGACCTCCTCTCGCATCGCCGTCCATTTTGGTGAGAACCGCACCGGAGAGGTTGATGGTTTCGTGAAAGGTCCTTGCTACCTCAAGGGCGGTTTGTCCTTGCATTGCGTCTGCCACATAAATTACTTCGGAGGGGTTGACTGCCTCTTTGATGCTTCTCAGCTCATCCATAAGTTCCTCGTCAATGTGGAGCCTTCCTGCGGTATCAAGAAGGAGATACTCAAAACCTGAGGACCTCGCCCTTTCAACAGCTCTCTTTGCTATCTCAAGGGGAGGGAGACCTTCTTCAAAGGCAAGGAATTCCGCTCCCACCTGACCCGCAAGTCTCTCAAGCTGTAGAATCGCTGCGGGTCTCCTTACATCCGTTGAGCTCACGGCAACACTGCTTCCCTTCTTGTTCAGAAGGTTTGCCACCTTTGCTATGGTCGTCGTTTTACCTGTCCCCTGAAGACCGACGAATAGAACCGTTCCTTTTTTGAGGTCTTCCCTTTCACCTCCCAGAAGTTCCGTAAGTTCCTCATAAACGATCATCGTGATCTGGTCAGCGGGAGACAGGTTTTTTCTGACTTCCTCTCCCAGCGCCCTTGCCCTTACGCTTTTAATAAAGTCCTTTGCCACCTGATAATCCACGTCCGCTTCAAGGAGGGCGAGCCTTATCTCTCTGAGGGTGTTGTTGACCACCTTTTCCGTTAGCTTTCTCGTGTTTCTGAGTTTTCCGAGGCTTTGGCTGAGCTTCTGGGTCAGGAGCTCCAGCATGGTATAAAAAAGTATAATGGATATAATTTAAATGCCATGAGCCTTTCATCCCACCAGATCCGCTCCCTTTTCCTTGACTTCTTTGAAAAGAGGGGACACACCAAGGTTAAAAGCTCTTCTCTTGTGCCCGAGAGCGATCCAACCCTCCTTTTTGTCAACGCTGGGATGGTACCTTTCAAGAACGTTTTTCTGGGAATTGAAAAGAGACCCTACAGGAGGGCTGTTTCCTGTCAGAAGTGTCTGAGGGTCTCGGGTAAGCACAATGACCTTGAGCAGGTTGGCTATACCTCAAGGCATCACACATTTTTTGAAATGCTGGGGAATTTCTCCTTCGGCGATTAC
>JALSHX010000120.1 GCA_026982025.1 Aquificaceae bacterium
GGAGCTTCTATTTAAAAGCTTCAGGATGGGAGTTGAAGCTATAGGTCAGGGAAATCCCGATTACCGGGCATTTCAGGGAGGGATCAAGGCGGGAATCGGGAAGGGTTCATTCTTTTCTGGGGTGAGGGGAGGGTATAAAGACAGCTCCACTGGGCGTGGAATCTACGCGGGCTTTGAACTCTATGTGGGATTTTAATTTAACCTGTACTTTTCCAGTAGCTTATAAACCGTCGGTCTGCTCACTCCGAGCATGTTAGCCATCCTGCTGACATTTCCGCCGGTAATCCTGTATGCCTTTTCCACCAGCTCCCTTTCAAGCCTGTCAACATGTTCCCGAAGGTTGAAAATCCCCTTTCCGCTGAGGTCTTTTGAGATTTTATCAGCGTCAATATCAAGGTCGTCAACATCAACATACTTCTTCTCTGTTAGGACAACCGCCTTTCTAATTACATTGATCAGCTCCCTCACATTGCCGGGCCACTGGTAGTTTTGGATGAGCTCAAGAGCCTCATCGGTGTAGCCGATAATTTCCTTGCCCTGCTCCTTTGAAAACTTCTCAAGGAAGTACTTTGCCATTATAACGATGTCGTCACCCCTTTCTCTGAGCGGGGGTAACTCAATGGTCAGGACTTTTAGTCTGTAGTAGAGGTCTTCTCTAAAGTGCCCCCTTGAGACGAGTTCCTTAAGATTTCGGTTAGTAGCCGCAATAATTCTGACATTAGCCTGAATTTTGTTGTTGCCTCCGAGTCTTTCAAAGGACAGATCTTCAAGAAACCTTAGCAGTTTTGCCTGAGTTTCAAGGGAAAGCTCTCCGATCTCATCAAGGAAGAGGGTTCCTCCGTCCGCCATCTCTATCTTTCCCTTCTTTCGCTTTTCTGCACCCGTGAATGCTCCCTTTTCAAAGCCAAAAAGCTCAGCTTCCAGGAGGTCTTTGGGAATTGCGGCGCAGTTAATTGCCACAAAGGGACCAGTTTTTCGTGAGCTTCTTTCGTGAATAGCACGGGCGGTCAGCTCTTTTCCCGTTCCAGTTTCGCCGAGTATGAGGATGGGGTAGTCCGTTGCGGCGTACTTCCTTATTAGCTCAAACACCTTTTTTATTGGAGGGCAGGTTCCGATGAATTCAACTCTTTCCTCTTCGTGGGATGTCCTTTTGATTTCCTCAGGTAGTGTCCCGGACAGCAGGTCTCCTATCTTGATGTACCTCAGTGCTCTAACCAGATCAAGACGAGTGAAGTCAAGGGGCATCCTGCACTCGGGACACAGCAAGCTTTCCCTTTGAATTGAGCTCTTGCAGTAAGGACAAACGCCTTTATCCCTTATCATTCGCGTCACGAAGGATCCGAGTATGTCCGCCAGCAGTTCCTCGTTCTCGTTAAATATGATCACCGCCCTATCGTTGTCCTTTCTGTAAATCCTTCCTCTGAAGACGACGTTTTTTCCCTCAATGGGAATCTTCAGTTCAAGCTTATCGCCGTGCTCGCACATATTGGTCCGCTGGAGCCGAATCTTTACTCCGAATAGAGAAAGGTCCTCCGTTCTGGCTTTGAGCCAGCCTTTCCCGCAGTTGACGAGAGCCTCTTCCTTATAGGCTACCCGAGGTGTCAGCCTCATCTTATAACCCCCTCCAGATTAGGGTCCTACCGTTCCCCAGAAATACCTTAACATCATTTTATTATAAATGGTGTGAAAAATACCCAAATAGTTTAAAATACTTACAAAATAAGGCGGGTAGCTCAGTTGGGAGAGCGCCGCCCTTACAAGGCGGAGGTCGCAGGTTCGAGTCCTGTCCCGCCTACCATTTACATGAAACCGCATTCAAACCTTGAGCCGTCCTCAAGCCTTTCTCTTTCAAAGGTTTTAAGCTTGTTTAAATCTTTTACATTTTTTGTTTCAAAGTCCAGGAAAACCTTTAAAAATTTACCCATCTCTATGTAAAATTTGCTGACATCGGTTTGGATCAGGGTTCGGGAGAAGATTTCGTACCATCTTCCCAGATGGTTCTTGAGGAATTCCTCCGTGGCTCCGCTAACTATTCGGGCTCCTTCCTTGTTTCCCGAAAGATTAAGGTGGTATTCCTTCTGCAAAAGCAGTGACATAAATTCAAGTTCCGCGCTCAGGTGGTCAGGTTCCGTTCCTTCCCGCGGTTCAACGCCGAAAGCGGTATAAAAACCGAGCAGGTCAGCCATTTCTATGACCCTTCTTCCTGTTTTGTCAAGCTCGTAGGAGGTTTCTCTAATGGGAGCCTTTGGGTCTGCTTCAAATAAACTGACATACTCCGCCTTAAGGTTTAAAGGATTCTTGATGGCTTCCAAAAGAAGGTCATCAATTGACTCTACCGAGAATTTAATTTTAGTTCTATCCAAGGATAACTTCAAATCGGGGAGAGCCTCCATTAATTCCTTAAGCTGTTCCTTCTCGGGATAGCTAAAAATCAGGGAAAGGAAGCGGTAAATAAAGGCTCTCTCAAGAAGAGAGTTCTTCATATTTCCTACCTCTCAATATTCAATCTGATCCACTGATAGCTGAGAACCTTCCGTGCTCCCCTGTGGGCGCTTGAACCTTCCCAGACTGCAAAGGTTACAAATGTTTTCTTTCCCGGTCCCCACTGAGGATTGCTTGTGTTCTCCACCACGAACTCCCTCTTAATCACCACGTACCACTTTCCGTCTCTGTAAATTCCTTTTCCCTGAGCTGATTGCACATCTTTCCATGTTGAACTACCGAAACCTTCTGCCACCACCTCCCTGACTGGAGTTTTAAAGGTATTTTTTCTATAGACCTTCTCACCTCCTATGTATGCAAGAGCGTATTGATTTGCCCAGTCTCGGGGATACTTGTAGGGGGGTTTTGCGTGAGGGTACCAGTCGTAGGCGTAGTTGGGGTGAATCTTTGATACATCGGAGTATCCTCTTTCAAGGTTTTCCTCCCTGAAAGCGGTCCAGTGGAGAATAAGAACCCTCTGGTTTTTGGCTCCCATCGTAACCGGGACCTTGTCCGAGGGTTTATAGGGAATCTGCACCGCAACCGCGTCGGAAAACTTGTTAATAAGGTGGAACGCGTCTTTGGTCTTATCCTCCCATATGAGTAGAAAGGCTATCTCCTTTCCGTTGTTTATGCTCTTAACTTTCACAGAGCTTACAGGAAGACCCGTTTCCATGGGTTTTGTGACGGTTTGACCCGCAAGGGCTACATCAATTGCTTTGGCGGATTTCCACTTCTGATCGAAGGGGTTTAGAGGAATCTCTCCTTTAACCCTTTTTGAAACGAGCTCAATTGAATAACTGATCCCAACGGCGATAAAGAGCAGAAAACCCATGAGAGCCCTCATGGCACACCTCCTTCAAGGAAT
>JALSHX010000121.1 GCA_026982025.1 Aquificaceae bacterium
AAGTACACATGGGTTCTGGTATTTTCCACCCTCTCCTTTTCAGCGATAGGTCTTCTGGACGACTGGCTGAAGCTAAAGGACAAAAAAGGGCTCTCTATAAAAACAAAGCTCCTCCTTCAAATAGTATGTGCTGGTGTTACCGCCTACCTTATCTTCGGATGGGTCGGTCTTGACACAAGGCTATACTTTCCTTTTTTCAAGGAGCTAACCCTTGACCTCGGCTGGCTGTACATACCCATCGCCGTTTTTATCATTGTTGGAACCGCCAACGCGGTAAATCTCACCGACGGACTTGACGGACTCGCCATTGGACCCGCCATGACCACCGCAACCGCCTTCGGTGTGATAGCTTATGTTGTGGGGCACTCCAAAATAGCGGAGTATCTCGGCATACCTTATGTTTACCTTTCGGGAGAGCTTACAATCTTCTGCTTTGCCATAATAGGTGCGGGGCTCGGCTTTCTGTGGTTCAATGCCTTTCCCGCTCAGATGTTTATGGGTGATGTTGGAGCCCTCGGTCTTGGCTCTGCCCTCGCAACGGTTTCAATACTCACGAAGTCGGAGTTTCTCCTTGCGGTTGCGGGCGGGGTTTTTGTGTTTGAAACCATCACCGTTATCCTCCAGATCATTTACTTCAGGGCGACCGGAGGCAAGAGGCTCTTCAAGCGTGCTCCCTTTCACCACCACCTTGAGCTTTCGGGAATGCCGGAACCAAAAATAGTGGTCAGAATGTGGATAATTTCCGCTCTTATGGCAATAGTATCGGTGGCTATGCTTAAGCTCAGGTAGGGCAAAGGTCAACGAGGGTAAGGTCATCGTTCATAACCTGATAAAGAATTCTCACCTTTCTTCCGTCCATGAGGTAATTTACAAGCTTCCTTTCCCAGCACAGGACTTCCCTTCCCTCCACCTTTATGCGGACCTTTCCGTTTGAACCCTCCACATTTTCAATTTCAACGGGCGGTGAGACGAAAGAAGGGTAAGGGTTGCCCTCACCGAAGGGTTCAAGAATCTTCATCTTTTCAATAAGTGATGAGCTCAACTCCGAAGGAGAGAGCTCCATGTCCGCGTAAAGGGGCGGAGGGTCCCGCGGTATGTGGCTGAAGACCTCATTTGCGGATGACCGGAACCTTTCAAGGTCGGAGCTTTTGAGGGTTATACCCATTGCCCCGGGATGGCCTCCCCACTTGAGGAAAAGGTCCGATATTTGCTTGAGCCCGTCGTAAATGTTTATCCCCTCTGAGGACCTGACCGAGCCCACGGACTTTTCCTCACCCTGAGCAATTACCGCTACGGGCTTCCCCGTTGTGTTGCTGAGCCTGCCCGCAACTATTCCAAGAACTCCCACATGCCACTTATCGCTCCAGACTGCTATAAAGCTTTCTTTCCGCTGTTGGTTGACCATTTGGCTTGCTTCCCTCAGCACTGAGTCAGTGAGAGCCCTTCTCCTGCTGTTCAAAACCTCAATCTTCCTTGAAAGAATCCTTGCCCTCAAGGGGTCTTCCTCAAGGAGAAGGTCAAGTGAAACCTTGGGGTCTCCTATCCTTCCCGGTGCGTTAAGGCGGGGAGCTACCGAGTAGGAAATGTCCTTTGCGCTGATGGGGGGACCAATCCTTGAAACCTCAAGAAGAGACCTGATTCCCGGTTTTCTTAGCGCTCCCTCAAAAACACTTTCAAGAAGTTTCAAGCCCTTGCTGACGAAGATTCTGTTGAGGTAATTCATGGGCATAACATCCGCAACGGTTCCCAGAGCGACGAGGTCAAGGTGGTACCTCGTGTCAATGTCAAGACCCAGCCTGTTTGCTATAAGGGTGCCGATGTAGAAGCACATTGCGGAGGAGGAGATCTCCTTCAGCTCGCGGGGGGTGTTGCCGTCGGACCTCGGATTGATAAGGATGCCCTTTGAAGTATCCCCATCGGGCACATTGTGGTGATCAATGACTATAACATCAATGGGAAAGGAGTCAAACTCCGAAAAAGCGGACGAGCCGTTGTCAACGGTGATCAGGAGGTCTCCGTACCTTGAGAAGATCTTAAGAAGCCTCTCACTGAGACCGTAACCAGTTCCTCTGCTTGGAAGGACCGGAACAACCCTTGCTCCCGCCTTCTTGAGAATCTGGAAAAGTATAGCTGTTGCAGTTATGCCGTCAACATCGTAATCGCCGAAGAGGATGATCCTCTCCCTCCTCTTAACTGCCCTCACAATTCTCTCGGTTCCTTCCTCAATGCCGGGAATCAGTCTGTAAGGAGGTATGTTCCTGAGCCTGAGATCAAATATCCTCTCGTGTTCACCCTCAAATCCTCTGTTGGCGATGAGCTGGGCGAGGAAGGGACCGTACTTTCTGACGAGATCTTCGGGGGGACTGATGCGGGAGCTGAGTATTACCCACTCCCTTCCGGAGACTCCCCTCATCTTCTTTCCATTATAAGTTTTGAGCGAAGGAAAATCACGCCCTTACGGGCGTAGTCAAAGCCCGAAACAACAATCAGGGTTCCCGATAGAAACTGTAGAAAGTAATAAGCTTTAACGAGGAGCGGGTGATAAGAAAAATTCAGCCCGTAACCCGCGAGGACCGTTATTCCGAGAACCAAGGTTGCTGACTTACCCCAGATTGAGGGCTGGGGGACAAATCCAACCTTTCTTAAAAAGAGGGTCCCCCCCACGAGGATAAGGTCCCTTACAACCATGAGTTTCAGTAAAAGAATGCTGATCCTGTATTCTCCCGTCAGCAATAGGGAGATAAATCCGAACAGAAGCAGAACCTTGTCCGCAAGGGGATCTATCATTTTTCCCAATCTGGTCCGTGCGTTTAATGTTCTTGCGAGGAATCCGTCAAGTGCGTCGCTAAGCAGAAGGGTGAAGAACAGAAGCAGAGATGCGAGCGTCTCACCCCTGTACGCGAAAATTAAAACATAGGGAGATAGGATGAGTCTGAGGACCGAAATAAGGTTAGGGAGATTTTTTACCATACTTATCTTCTATTATCTCAAGAACCTCCCTCAGAACCTCGTCAACCTTTTTTCCGCTTGTGTCAACCATAACGGCGTCCCTTGCGGGAACGAAGGGATACTTCTCCCTCGTTTCGTCCCTTCTATCCCTTTCTTCAATCATTTTTATGATTTCTTCAAGAGATACATTCATTCCCATAGCAAGAAGGTCTTTGTGCCTTCTCCTCGCCCTGTCCTCTATGCTTGCGATCAGGAATATCTTAATTTCCGCTTCGGGGAAGATGTGTGTCCCTGCATCCCTGCCTTCCGCTATTACGGGACCTTCTCCCACGAGTTTTCGGAAAAACTCATTTACCTTCTCCCTGAATGAAGGAAATGTCCCTAT
>JALSHX010000122.1 GCA_026982025.1 Aquificaceae bacterium
TTCCAAGCTCCTTCGCCGCCCGAATTATCCTGCAGGCTATCTCGCCCCTGTTTGCCACGAGCAGTTTATTGAACATAATCTGCCTCCTGTAATTCGTTCAAGGATTTTTTAACCTTATCAAATATTTGTTCCTTCCCTGAAACCTCATATCTGCTAAGGTGGGGAATGCCTAAGATGACAATGGGTTTATCTACTAATCCCGAAGGCTCTTTAATTTTGGAGATACGTATTTTCCAATTACCGTGGCTTGCGGGAATCTTTTTCTCGTAAACTTTCCTTGATCCGTACTCCCTAAATTTCTTATGCAAAAATTCATAAGGTTTTATGCCAATTGTAATTATACACCTCGGCTGAACCATCTTTATAAGAAACTCATGAACCGGCCAAAAGAAGTTAAATAGTTCATAATTGATTTCTTTTTCATTCTTTGATCTAATAAAAACTGAATTTAAAGCACATATTTCTCTGAGATTACTCTCATAACCAAATAAAAACTCTGACATAGATCTTATTCTCCTTTGGAATATTGATTCTCCCGCTTTTTGTCCGTTCCAAATTTCATCAATGTATTCACTCCAAGCTTCTTTATTATTACCTTCAACGCTCTTTTTATACTTGTATTCAATATCGTATTCAATAGTCCATTGACTCATATGAGCTGGATCGCCTCCTGGATTTACTCCAAAAATCATATACTCTCCCGGCTTTACAGTTGAGTAGCTACTGTAAAGGATTCCACCGGATTTACCAATTACCTCATCTCCACAATGATCTTTTATAAGAGATAGAAGCTTGTTTTTAACCCATAAGCAGTGTTCCTTGCCCTTAACCATTTTCAACCTCAACCCTATATTCAATAGGAGCCACCTTGTTGACCATGTAGGCAATTGAGCACGTCCCGGGGTCGTATATGGTCTTATCAAGGGCTTTTTTAACATCTTCTTCCGTTACATCACCCTTTACCTTGACATTCAGGTAAATCTTTAAAAACACCTTGGGGTATCCGTCGGTCTTTCTGTCCGCGTCGGTCTCTATCTCAATGTCCTCAACATGCTTTCCTTCCTTGTGGAGAGCTTCATAGAGGTGTATTCCCACACATCCTGCTATTGAGTGAAAGAGTAGCTCAGGGGGTCTTATTCCCCTTCCCTTTCCACCCACGTAGTCCGCAGCGTCAATGGGCACCTCCCTGCCTGCGGGTCCTGTTCCAATGAAGTGAAAGTCCTCCTTTTGCTTTACCCTTATTTTCATCCTCTACCTCCTAAGGTAATTACCCACCAAGGGCTATTCTATCCTCCTTGCTATCTCCCTGGCATACTCCATGGTTGAGAGCTCTTTTGCATCCATTCCCATCTTTCTGAACCCACTCGCAATGTCTGGAGTTCCGATCCTGTCCTCAAGGCTCCTCCTGACCGCGGAATAAATCTTTTCTGAAGCCTCCTTCCAGCCGAGGTACTCAAGCATCATGGCACCCGAAAGGGTCAAAGAGAGTGGGTTGGCGATACCCTTGCCCGCAATGTCCCAGGCTGTACCGTGGGTACTTTCAAAGAGTGCATAGCCATCTCCTATGTTTCCGCTGGGAACAAATCCCGGTCCCCCTATGAGAGCAGCTGCAAGGTCCGAGACATAGTCTCCGTTTAGGTTCTGGGCAATTATTACATCCCACGCCTCGGGTCTCAAGACAAGCTGCATGAGCATCTGGTCTGTTATCACCTTGGTGAGCTTCACCTGTCCCTCCCCGGGCTCGGCTTCCTGATCAGTTATTACCTTTCCCTCAAACTCCGGTTCCTGAGCTACCTCAAAAGCCCAGTTTATAAAGGCTCCCTCGGTAGCCTTCATGATGTTTCCCTTTCCTATTACCGCCACGTTCTTTCTTCCCGTCTCAAGGGCGTACCTGAGGGCTTTCCTCACATGCCTCTTTGTCTTGAACTCGCTCATGGGCTTTACGGTTATTCCCACATCCCCGGGAAATCCGCTCTCCTTTGCTCCCATCTCCTTTATCAAAAACCTTCTGACCTTCTCTGCCTCTTCGCTTCCCGAGAAGAACTCTATTCCCGCGTAAACATCGTCCGTGTTTTCCCTGAAGACCACCACATCAACCCTTTGGGGATCGGGTATGGGAGTGGGCTGACCCATCCAGTAGACGGGCCTGACCGCGGAGTAAAAGTCAAAGGCACGCCTGAGGGCGGAGTTTATGGACTTCACGCCCTTTCCAACCGGGGTTCCGAGAGGTCCTTTTATACCGACGATCGCCTCCTTCAAGAAGTCAAGGGTCTCCTGAGGAAGTCTTTCTCCCGTCTTTTCCTCAGCCTTGTCCCCCGCCAGAAGCTCAACCCATAGGATCCTCCTGCTTCCACCATAAGCCCTCTCAACCGCCCTGTTAACAACCGTGATCATCGCAGGTGCGATCTCGCAACCGATTCCGTCACCTTCAATGAATGGAATTATAGGGTTGTCGGGAACCCTTATCTTCCCATCCTCTTCCTTTGAAATAAAGGACGCGTCCTGAGGGACTTTAACTTCACGGTCCCAGAGGTAAACGTTTTCCTCAATAGTTCTCTCCATGATTCCTCCCGGGAAAAGGTGATAAAAATTTTAAGTGAGGCAGGATCGCCTGTCAAGGATTTTCAAACAGTGTTTTAATCCTGTTAGAATGTTAAAATAAACCAACTCATGCGCTCCCTTGACAAAACCCTTGATGTACTTGACTTCCTTATGGAAAAGGGAACTGCAGGAGTTACGGAAATAAGCAGGGAGCTTAATCTTAATAAAAACAATGTTTTCAGAATACTCGTAACCCTTGAGGAACACAGGCTCGTTGAGAAGGAAGAGGAAACGGAAAAGTACAAATTGTCAACTGGAAGCATAGTCCTCGGATACGGTTTTATACACAAGCATCCCCTGACAAAGTTATCCATCCCCGTGCTTAAAACCCTAAGGTTCAGGCTGGGAGAGAGCGTAAACCTTGCCATGCTTGAAGAGAAACAGCAGTATGTCATATATGTTGCGAGCGAAGAGACCATTAAGCCCGTTAAGGTGAAGTCAAGACTCGGTAAGCGATACAGCATAAACAGCTATGTGAGTTCCGCCAAAGCAATAAGAAAGGCTCTTAAAGGTGAAGCGGGATTCGTATTTGACTACGAGCACAACGAAAAAACTGGAATTTCGGGAGGTGCATGCGTTATACGAGACTACAGAGGAAGACCCATAGGCTCGGTGGAGGTCATAGCTCCCTCTTACCGACTTCCATTCTCACTAATACAGAAAGAGATAAAGCCTTTACTTGAGGACTCAGCCCTTGACATTTCCCTGAAGCTGGGTTACTGGGATTGA
>JALSHX010000123.1 GCA_026982025.1 Aquificaceae bacterium
GAGAACCTTCGGGTGAGATAAATGAATTACCGCATTTTTTTACCTCCGATTCACTCCTTTCCTCTATGGGCACCTCGTCACCCGATTCAATAGAAAGGTCAAAGGTTGAGGAGGGTGCAGCCACATAGAATGGAATGCTGTGTTCCCTGGCAAGTACCGAAAGGGAGTAGGTTCCTATTTTGTTGGCAACGTCACCTTTGGAGGTTATTCTGTCTGCACCTACTATTACGGCATCCACCAGACCTTTTTTCATTAAGAATCCCGCTGAGGAGTCGGTTATTATTCGGTGAGGGATGTTTTCCTTTTGTAGCTCCCAGGCGGTTAACCTTGAGCCTTGGAGAAAAGGTCTCGTTTCGCCCACCCAAACATGAATACCTTTTCCGCCGTAGTGGCAGCTTCTCACGACTCCCAGAGCTGTTCCCCACCCAGCAGTTGCAAGGGCACCTGTGTTGCAGTGGGTCAAAACCCTTGCACCGGATGGTATTAATTGCGAACCTAATTCTCCCATTCTTTTATTGGCGTTCCTGTCCTCCACCTCAATTGATATTGCTTCTTCTTCAAGGTCTTTCCCATTTCTTAAGGCATCCATCATCCTATCAAGAGCCCAGAAGAGGTTTTTTGCAGTCGGTCTTGTGCCGGCAAGAGTTGATCTGACTGTCTCGGGATCCTCACCGGACCTTATACCGAGCAAAAATCCGTAAGCCGCAACGCAACCTATGGCAGGTGCTCCCCTTACAGCCATTTCCCTTATTGCTTTTGCCACATCATGGTGGGTTTTTAATTCAAGCCATACCTCTTTTTGGGGTAAAAGTCTCTGGTCAAGCAGCATTAACGCATCACCTTTCCAAATAAAAGGACGGACTTCCATATCAAGCTCCGAACTTGGGAATCAAGAGGGCATTCGCCCTCAGAAGGTTCATTATTTTCTTTGCGGGTATAATTCCAATTTCTCCCTTGAGGCACTCCCTTTCGGTGAACCTCTCGCAGGTTCCTCCCAGTACATAAGGTGATTTGATGAGAAGGGGAACGGGGTGCCAGGAGTGACCTTTTAGCACCGAAGGTGTTGAGTGATCTCCTGTAATGGCAAGCACATCGGGTTTGAGTTCAAGAATTTTCGGAAGCAGAGAATCAAATTCCTCAATTACCGAGACCTTTCCTTTCCAATTTCCGTCCTCTCCGTAGGAATCTGTCTTTTTTATGTGGAGGAAGAAAAATTCGTAATTGTCCCACTCCTTTTCAAGGGAACTAATCTCGTCTTCTATGCTCCAGCCCTCTGGTTTTATAATTTCCATTCCCGCGAGGCTTGCCAGCCCCCTGTACATTGGGTAGGTAGCGATACAGCAGGATTTCAGGTTGAACCTTTCTTTGAATGTCGGAATGTCTGGCCTTCTTGAAAAACCCCGCAGGAGAATGTAGTTAGCTTGACTTTCATCCCTTAGAATCTCGGAGGCTTGTTCAATGAACCTGTTTACGATTCTGGCGATCTTTTCAGCATCTTCGTTTTCCCCTACTGCGGGGAGAGGACTTTCACCCGTTTTTTGCGGATCCGTGTCCCTTATTTTCTCACTGCCCGGGGGAAGGGGAGATTCAAATCTTAAAATAAGGGCAAATCTGTGTTCCATTCCGGGTGCAAGAATTATT
This sequence comes from Aquificaceae bacterium, assembly GCA_026982025.1. GTDB lineage: Bacteria > Aquificota > Aquificia > Aquificales > Aquificaceae > Hydrogenivirga. Next base: position 1,642 of record JALSHX010000123.1, read on the forward strand.
CGTGCTCCGTCAATTTCGCTTATTTCTTCTGAAAGCCTCTGGGTTATTCTTCTGTTTTCCTCGGTGGGAATTCTTCCTGCTCTTCTGTCCACAACAACGGGAGTATTGCCCTCGTATCTCACCGTTGCATAGTTTCCCCTAACCGCAATATCAGTTTCTCTCACCTCAAGTCCGAGACCGAGAGCTTCAAGAACACCCCTGCCGATTTCAACTTCAAGGGGATCGTAACCGAAAAGTCCCAGATGACCGGGACCGCTTCCAGGGGTTATACCCACATCCACGGGAATGTGAAGACCGAGTGCTGACTCTGTGGCAAGTCTGTCAAGGTTGGGGGTTTTTGCCAGCTCAAGCTCCGTTTTACCGTATTTTACGGGAAGACCCCCAAGACCGTCTAATACGGTGAGAAGGATCTTCATAACATTTTAGTATGCCACACTATAAGGTCCCCCCTGTCCTTTATTTCAAAGTCCCACCCCTTGCCGGGATCCTCGGTAAGAATATTTATATCAGTCCTTTTGGGGCTTTGAAGGGCCTTGGTGTAAAAATCCTCGGATGACTCTGTCTGCCCCAGTGCTCTGTAAATAAGATACAGAAGACAATACTTTTCAAAGGAATCCTCCGCCAGCATCAGCCACTTTGTTGCCTCAAGATATTTAAACTCAATGATGTACCTTATTCCCTTTTTGAGGTTTGTGTCTTCACATTCAAAGTCTCTTTTAAGTTTTTCTTCACCCCTTCGCGGGACAATTCTGAACTTTACCCTCATACTCAAAAAGAAAGAGCTTCGTCTCATTAAGACACTCTTCAAGGCTACCGCATTCAATAACTTTATTGGGTTTTTTAAAGGTTCTGTACCTTTTATCGTAGTGTTCTTTAATGATAAACTCTATCAGCTCCTCCACTCTCCCACTTTTAAACAATTCAATAGCAACGATAAACTTACGGTTTCCGAGGAACTTTTTTAGTCTCATGAGGGCGGACAAAACCTCATCTTCCCAACCTTCCGTTGAAGTGTAGTCCTCGTGAATAATTCTTATTCTTTCGCTCAGAGGAACCCTCACCTCCACGAAGTATCCATTCTCCTTTTTTTCCCAGAGTGAGTCGGGAATGTGGATGTTTCCGATTCTTCTGCTCTCGTCCTCAACAATAAGGTAGCTTCCGTCTAATTTCCATAGATCTTCAAAAAGCAGAGAGTCAAACATTTTTTGGGTTATTTGCTCCTTTATGCCCACCCTGCCGAAGAGCGAACCCCTGTGTTTTGCTATTCCTTCAAGATCAACAGCGGGGAATCCTTCCTTTTTGAGATGCTTGATAATCCTCGTTTTTCCCGTTCCCGTTTTGCCCGTTATGACTATAAGGTCCTTTTGTTCCAATAAATCACTCATTTTTTTGAGGATAAATTTTCTGTATGCCCTGTATCCTCCCCTGAGCCTCATTACCTTTAATCCTTGTCGGGAAAGTGCCTCGCATACCCCCTTGCTCCTCATCCCGCCCCTCCAGCAGTAAACGATAACGGATTCATAATTACTGGTGAGGTCTTTAAATCTCTCCAGTATGGAAGGCAACTTCTTCAGGGCAAATTCCCTCCCTTTTTCAAAAGCCATCGGAGCTCCCTCGTTTCTGTATATGAGACCTATAAGCTTTTTTTCATTATCGTCAAATACCGGAATGTTAACTGCTC